>NZ_JAIUGW010000009.1:0-211845 GCF_020164795.1 Mesorhizobium sp. ES1-3 | reverse complement strand
TCGAGAAGCGACCTCAGGCGGGACTTTTCGAATCCTTCAAGGGCGACAGTGGTCATGGCGAGGCTCCGAATCATGGGGCCCCCATGGAATCAGATCAGCCGCAATCCCCAAAGCGCGTTAACCCGAGTTCGCAGCCCTGGGGTGACCGGATGCGCGCTTGCCAAGCGTTGCCGCTCTTTCTAAAGCTCTGCGCGCCCGTCCGGAAATCCCGTCCGGCCGGGGGCTGAAGGAGGCGACGATTGGCCGCGCAATTGCCGACCACCGACATTCGCATCGGCGCCGACCTGATTCGCCGCCGCAAGGGCGGCATGCCGATCGTGTGCCTCACCGCCTACACTTACCCGATCGCCCGCCTGCTCGATCCCCATGTCGACCTGCTCCTGGTCGGAGACAGCGTGGCCATGGTCCTGCATGGCCATGAGACGACGCTGGGCGCCTCGCTGGACATGATGATCGCGCACGGCCAAGCCGTGATGCGGGGCTCGGCCAAAGCCTGCGTCGTCGTCGACATGCCGGCCGGCACCTATGAGGATTCAGCCGCGCAGGCCGTGGCATCGGCGCGGCGCATCGTTGGCGAGACCGGCTGCCAGGCGGTGAAACTCGAGGGAGGCGTCGACATGGCCGCTCAGATCGCGGCGATCGTGGCCGCCGAGATCCCGGTCATGGGCCATATCGGCCTGCAGCCGCAATCGGTGGAAAAGGATGGCGGCTACAAGATCAAGGGCCGCACGGACGAGAATGTGGCCACGCTGATCGCCGACGCGCTCGCGGTTGAGAAGGCCGGTGCGTTTTCCCTGGTCATCGAAGGAACGATAGAGACGGTCGCCGCGGACATCACCCGCCGCATCGCCATTCCAACCATCGGCATCGGCGCCAGCGGCGATTGCGACGGCCAGATCCTGGTGACCGACGACATGGTCGGGTTGACGGTCGATCGTGTGCCTAAATTCGTCAAGCAATATGCCGACCTGCGCAGTGTGATCGCGCATGCCGCCGAGCGCTACGCATCGGAGGTGCGGGACCGCGATTTCCCCGGTCCTACCCATGTCTTCTCGAAAACAAATGACGGGGATGAAGCATGAGCCGGGCCGACGTCGTCGACAGCGTTGCCGCGCTTCGCGCGCGAATCCTCGACTGGCGGCGCGATCGGCTGCGCATCGCCTTGGTGCCGACCATGGGCGCATTGCATGACGGGCATCTTTCGCTGGTCAAGATCGCCCTCGAAAGAGCCGATCGCTGCGTGGTGTCGATCTTTGTCAATCCGACGCAGTTCGCGCCGAGCGAGGATCTCGACAAGTACCCGCGCCAGTTGGCGCGCGACCTCGACATGCTGGCGACGGCCAAGGCCGATCTTGCCTTCACGCCTGACGTCAGCGAGATGTATCCCGCCGGTTTTGCCACGAAAATCTCGGTCGGCGGCCCGTCGGCCGGGCTCGAGACGGATTTTCGCCCCGCCTTTTTCGACGGCGTCGCCACCGTGGTGGCCAAACTTCTCCTGCAGGCTGCACCCGACGTCGCCATCTTTGGCGAAAAGGACTACCAGCAGCTTTGCGTCGTCAGGCAGCTTTGCCACGACCTCGACCTGCCCGTCGAAATCATCGGCGCGCCGACCATACGCGACGCGCATGGCCTCGCCATGTCGTCGCGCAACGCCTATCTCGATGAGGCCGAACTCCAGATCGCCCGCCGGCTCAACCTTGTCCTGCGCAAGGCGGCAGCGGCGCTGGCAGCGGGCGCAGGTCAAGAGGAAACGATCGCCGAAGCAAGCCGCGCCCTGATCGCCGCCGGCTTCCAGAAGGTCGATTATGTCGAGGCCCGCGAAAGCCTGACACTCACTCCATGGCGGCACGACCGCGCCGGCCGCGTTCTCGCCGCCGCCTGGCTGGGAAAAACCAGGCTGATCGACAATGTGGAAGTTCCCACCGCCTGATCGGCGTTCGCACTCTCGATTGCTGTTTGCAGGCGCGACGCCGCCGGCGTCAGGCGCACAGCGGACCTCGAACTGCTGATGCGCGAGCCGTCGCCGCCGCTGCGTTCGCGCTGATCCTGGAGCGGTTCAGCGAGAATCGCCGAACCGCTCCAACTCTTTGTTTTCACGCAATTCCCTGGGGAAAGCGCTACGGACTTTTCCTGGAATTGCTCCGGCCTCCATCCGTCCCGCCTGCGGCTCCCCGACCTACTCCTCGGTTGGCATATGCAGGTACATCGACTGGATACCGACCCTGCCCGGGCCGGTGAAGCGGTTGACGATGAAATTCATGTTGGCACCGAAGAAGCCGCTCGACAGCCGGTCGATCTTGGTTTCCATCCTGACCGAGGCATCCTTGAACAGCCAGCCGCCGGGCTCGATGTCTATGGTTTCGCCCGGAGCGAGCGTCTTTTCAAAAACGTTGCCATAGCCGTGCAGCCAGACGATGCCGTCACCGGTATCGCCGCGAAACCGGTCGATGAAGAAGCCGCTCTGGCCGAACAGCATCGTCGCCAGGCCGCGTACACGCTCGAATGTGTAGTCGACATTGCCAGTGGCGGCGAGAAACTGGTGCTCGCGGACCTGGATCTCCTCGCCTTGCCGCAGGTGAATCGGCACGATGTGACCCGGCCCGTCGCGGCTGAAGGCGATGACGCCCGCCCCTGACGCCTCGGTGACGAAAATCTGCATGCCGGCCATCATGCGCTTCAGCGCACCCTTCAGCGATTTCAGGCCGATGGAGATCGTGGAATTCTTCCACAACAGGATGTGGTGCTCGAAATAGACGGGCATCCGCGTCACGTCGACGGAAAGCACAGGCACCAGTTCGCCCGCTATGTGATAGGTGACGCCACCAAAAGTTTCGTCCGACACCTCGGTCGGCATCAGTTCCGGCAGACTTGGCATGGTTCCCCCCAAAAGCCGTCCTGCGCGTGCCGGATTATTCCGGCTTCGCGCGGGTCGGCATTTGCAGCTTTGGTGCCGCACATCAGGGCCGTCAAACGAAAACAGAGCCCGGGTCTCGCGCTCGCGCGAAGGTGATCACGCCGCCATGGTGCTCAGGCGGCAAGTACCCGTTCATAGATCAGCGCCGGGATGGCCGAGCCGGCGGAGCCGCAATTCTCGGTGCGGCCGGCCTGGACGAAGCCATTGGCCTGATAGAAGGCAACGGCTCGGCCGTTCTTCTCTTCCACTTCGAGCCGAATGCGGTGGGCTTCCGGAAAACTCTCGATGATTTCGTCGAGGAGCATGCCGCCGATACCTCGATCCTGCAGCAAGGGAAGCACATAGAGCTGCCTGAGCATGACCACGCCGCCGTCTCCGACGGCTTCGGCAAACGCCATGCCGCCAATGCGCTTGCCATCATCAGCAACGAGGAACTCGCTGTTCGGCTTTGCCAACCTGGCCTTCAACGAAGCGATCGAGTGCCATTCATTGGTGATCTCGGTGACCCGCTCGGCACCGTAAATCGCGTCATAGGTGGCATGCCAGGTCTCGACCAGCAACGCTCGTACGGCTGCGAGGTCGCGGTCTCCGGCGGTGCGGACGAACATGCTTACTCGATGCCCAGCTTGGCCTTGACGAGGTCGTTGACGACCTGCGGATTGGCCTTGCCGCCGGTCGCCTTCATCACCTGGCCGACGAACCAGCCGGCCATGGTCGGCTTGGCGCGTGCCTGTTCGACCTTGTCGGGATTGGCCGCGATCACCTCGTCGACCGCCTTCTCGATGGCTCCGGTGTCGGTGACCTGCTTCATGCCACGGCTCTCGACCAGTTGGCGCGGGTCGCCGCCCTCGTTCCAGACGATCTCGAACAGGTCCTTGGCGATCTTGCCGGAGATGGTGCCTTCCTTGATCAGGTCGATGACCGCACCGAGCTGGTCGGGCGAAACAGGAGCAGATTCAATGTCCTTGCCGGCTTTGTTGAGAGCGCCCAGCAGATCGTTGATGACCCAGTTGGCGGCGAGCTTGCCGTCACGCCCGGCCGCTACCTTCTCGAAATAATCGGCGATCGGCTTTTCCGAAACCAGGATCGCGGCGTCGTAGGTCGAGAGACCGAGCGAGGAGATCAGCCGCACTTTCTTGTCATCGGGCAGTTCCGGCAATTCCTTGGCCAAGGCATCGACATAGGCCTGGTCGAATTCCAGCGGCAGAAGGTCGGGATCGGGGAAATAGCGATAGTCATGCGCCTCTTCCTTCGAGCGCATCGAGCGCGTCTCGCCCTTGACGGCGTCGAACAGCCGCGTTTCCTGATCGATCTTGCCGCCGTCCTCGAGGATGGCGATCTGCCGGCGCGCCTCGTAGTCGATGGCCTGGCCGATAAAGCGGATCGAATTCATGTTCTTGATTTCGCAGCGGGTGCCGAATTCGCCACCTGGCCGGCGCACCGAGACATTGACGTCGGCGCGCAGGGAACCTTCGTCCATGTTGCCGTCGCAAGTGCCGAGATAGCGCATGATGGTCCGCAGCTTGGTCACATAGGCCTTGGCCTCGTCGCCGGAGCGCAGGTCGGGTTTCGACACGATCTCCATCAGCGCCACGCCGGAGCGGTTGAGGTCGACGTAGGACATGGTCGGATGCTGGTCGTGGATCGACTTGCCGGCATCCTGCTCCAGGTGCAGGCGCTCGATGCCGACCTCGATGTCCTCGAACTCGCCCTGGCGGTCGGGACCGACCGAGACGATGACCGTGCCCTCGCCGACGATCGGCTGTTTGAACTGCGAGATCTGGTAGCCCTGCGGCAGGTCCGGATAGAAATAGTTCTTCCGGTCGAAGACGGACTTGTGGTTGATCGCCGCCTTCAGCCCCAAGCCGGTGCGGATCGCCTGCTTGACGCATTCCTCGTTGATGACAGGCAGCATGCCGGGCATTGCCGCGTCGACCAGGCTGACATTGGCGTTGGGAGCAGCCCCGAAGGCGGTCGAAGCGCCGGAGAACAGTTTTGCTTCCGAGATCACTTGCGCATGCACTTCAAGCCCGATGATGATTTCCCAGTCGCCGGTGGCGCCTGATATCAGGCGTTTAGCGTCGGGCGTGCGGGTATCGATGAGAGACATGGCGGCCTGCGAATTACGGTGACTCTGACGGGAGTTTCACGTTTGGACGTGACTTTCACGTCTGGCGTGAAAGTCATTCGCTAGTGCAAACCGCCAAAAGAGACAAGCGCAAAGCCGCGGCCTGGCGTTTTCTGGACGTCTCGACGGTCGTCGGGCGGCGGGCCTTACCGCATCACAAGGCACGGGCTCGCATTCGTCCGCTCCGAACTCGACAACAGGTAGTCTTGGCGCCGCCGGCCGGCATTCGGCCGGCGGTTCCTATCACCGCTCAGGCGGTGGCGATGTAGGCCCGGATTTCCTCCGCCTCGCGCTCGACGTCCTCGATGCGGCGCTTGACCACGTCGCCGATGGAGACGATGCCGTCCAGCAGGCCGTCCTTTTCCACCGGCAGATGGCGGAAGCGGCCCCTAGTCATGATCTCCATCACCTCGTTGACGGTGTGGTTTTCATTGCAGATCTTCACCTTCGGCGTCATGGCCGAACGCACGGGGATATCGAGCGCGGCGCCGCCTTCCCTGGCAACCACACGTACGATGTCGCGCTCCGACAGGATGCCGACGATCTTGTGATCGCCATTGGTGATGACCAGCGCGCCGATCCTGTGCTCGGCGAGGATTCGGATGGCTTCGCTCAGTTTTTCGTTCGGCCCGAGCGTCAATACGTCATGGCCTTTTTGCTCGAGAATGGCCTTAACCGTCATGGCGTCCTCCTCTACTTTGCCAACCGGTTCCTGCCCTGACCGGTTTTCACATAAGAGTGAACATGGTGCGCCGTGATCGGTTGCATTTCAAGTCCGGTCGGAGGTGTCCCATTCTGGTGCTTGCCATCCCCTGTCGAACCAGCGCAGGCCGAAGAAACCCGCGAGAAAGCCGCCGATATGGGCCTCCCAGGCGATCTGG
This sequence comes from Mesorhizobium sp. ES1-3, assembly GCF_020164795.1. Lineage (NCBI taxonomy): Bacteria > Pseudomonadati > Pseudomonadota > Alphaproteobacteria > Hyphomicrobiales > Phyllobacteriaceae > Mesorhizobium > Mesorhizobium sp. ES1-3. The sequence continues at coordinate 205,922 of NZ_JAIUGW010000009.1, read as the reverse complement.
CCGTCGATGCCCGGCGCGAATCCGAGAAGGCCGGTGGCGAGATTGATGATCATCCACATGGCGAGGAAGATGACGACGCCGCGCGAGCGCAGCACGATCGCGACCGGCAGCACCGGGCCGGCGAAAGCCGCCTTGCCGGCCGAGCGGTCGGTGTGGAAACCAAAACGCGCCGCGGCCCCCATCATGCCCGATATGGCGCCCGATGCGCCGACCAGCGGCGCTTCTCCATAGGGATGCATCGCCCAGAAGAGCGCCACCGAAGCCAGTCCGGTGACGGCAAAGAACAATGCGAACCGGAGCGTGCCGAAACGGTTGGCCAGCGGCGAGCCAAAAGCGGCGAGCCAGACCATGTTGATGGCGATATGGGCAAAGCCGCCATGCATGAAGGCGTAAGTGAAAGGCCGGGTAAAAAGGAACCAGTCGAAGCCGTATTGGCCGGTATAGAGGACCGGAATAAAAGCTCCGTCGTACAGCAGCGTCATCTGCTGGACGTCGTTCAGCGCATATTGCTGCAGCAGATAGACGATCGCGCAGATGCCCATCACCGCCAGCACGATCGGCGGCAGGTTGAACACCGGCTCACGCGCCGGTGGCGGCATGGGCTCGGCCGTTTCGGGCTCGGACGGATATTGCGGTTCGCTCATCTGCAATCGCACTCGATGCTGGTTCGGTCGGGCTGGTTCGGTCAGGGCCGGTTGCGTCCGGGCCGGTTCGGTCTGGCCAGCATCTAGATCACCGCCGATGGAACCGCAAACGGCGAATCGTCCCGGTCCGAATCAGGGGCGCGAATCAAAAAAGAAGCCGCCCAGGGTTTCCCCTGGACGGCCGGTCGAGCCCCCTGCTCCCCTAAAACTCTTGACTGAAGTGCTGCCGATCGTCGCGAAACGACCGCTTCTGGAGTGGTTTTGGTGTGCCACACGGCTTGCCAGGGCGCAACGTAAACCAGTTGTTAACCTTAACGGCCCCGACCCGTGAACAAGTGTTAACGACGCTGGCACGCTTCCTGCTCCCCAACGCATGTAGGTCATCGGAGGGCGCCCTTCTGTTCACCGATGGGACATCAGACGACAGAATGCGCGGAGCTTTTTAGTATGAACCAAAACGGATCGATCACGCTGTTCCACTATTGGAACCGCCTGCGTGACGGACGCCCCGCTCCGAAGCGATCGGAAGTCGAGCCGGCCGATATCAAGTCGCTGCTGGCCGATACGTTCATCCTGGAAAGGGACACGCGCGGACAGCCGGTATTCCGTCTGGCCGGCACTAGGCTCTGCGCCTGCTACGGCCGCGAACTCAAGGGGTTCTCTTTCCCCTCGCTGTGGCGCGAGAAGGATCAACGGCTGGTCTCGCGGCTGATCCACGGAGTTTTCGACCAGAAATCGGTCGTGCTGATCAATTTCGAGGGCTTCAGCCGCAACGGCCGCTCCAACAAGTTCGAATTGCTCGCCTTGCCGCTCGATGGCGGCATTGAGAATCCGCGCTGCCTCGGCGTGATCAGCGCCGCTGAGAAGCCGTTCTGGCTGGGCGCGGATCCGATCACCGACGCCTTGATCGATTCCATACGCGTCATCGACCCGGAGAAAGAGCTGCTGAACAACCGTCCGGCGATCGCCGTTCCCTCGCTCGTTCCCGACGAGATCGGGACGCCCGACACGATCTCTGCGCTCGGCCACGCTCGCCGCATCCGCCATCTCGTCGTCTTCGATGGCGGGCGCGAAGATAGTTGATGATCACACGGGCCCGCGGACCCGTTTTTCCCCTTTGTTAACCCGCTTTGTTGTATTTCTCTGACGAAGTCCCTCGCATTGACGCGCGGGATGCCAACGGGGTGTAGGCAGTCATGAGGTCAGCGGCGGTCGACTACACGCCGTCCCAAGCCGAAAGGCGTAACTTTCAGCGCGTCCGGGTCAAGATATACGGACGATTCATGCTGGAGGACCGCACCGAGCACCCGTGCCAGGTCGTGGACATGTCGCCCGGCAACGTTGCGCTTCGCACCGACCGCATTGGCATGCCCGGCGAGAAAGTCATCGCCTATATCGACCATATCGGCCGCATCGAAGGTGTCTTGACGCGCACGTTGCCGGACGGCTTCGCAATGACGGTGATCGCGTCCGACCGCAAGAAGGACAAGCTCGCGGCGCAGTTGACATGGCTCGCCAACAAGCACGAGCTCGACCTGCCGGAAGACCGCCGCCACGAGCGCGTCTCGCCACGCAACCCGACCAGCGTGCTGCAGCTCACCGACGGCCGTCAGTATCAGTGCCGGATCATCGATCTGTCACTGTCCGGCGCCGCGATCGAGATCGACGTCAAACCGGCGATCGGCGTCCAGGTCATGCTCGGCACGATGCGCGGCCAGATCGTCCGGCATTTCGAAGATGGCGTCGCCATCGAATTCGCCGTCATCCAGCGCCCCGAAACGCTCGATTCCGAATTCAACACGCCGCGCGCCTGATCAGACCGTAAAGCACGCCCGTCAAGCCGGCCCTCGCGGCCGGCTTTTTGATTTCCGGGGTGCCGCGATCGATATGTCCTCGGATGGCAGGTCGCCATGGCGAGATCGTCCGCGCGAGGCCGGGTCTGCCGAAAACCGACCTAGCAATCCAAACAATTTAATACTCGAATGATTCAAATTTTATATTTATTCTACTGGCGTTTTACTTAATATCTACTCCGCACTTTTGCGGCGAATAAATCCACATGTGGCAATGTCTCCTTCGAACGGGGAGACTGAATAATGAAAAAAGCGAGGGGCAGGCTGTTGCTGATGGCAATGGCGATACAGCTTTCCGCCTGGGGATCAGCATATGCCGCGGGACCGGCCTATATGCATACCGGCGGACGCACCACGCAGCCTGTTGGCCACTATGAATTCTGCCAGCGCATTCCTGGCGAATGCAACGAGAAGACCCCCAAGGGAGAGCCGGTCGACCTGACCCGCAAGCTCTGGGCGACGATCGTCAGCATCAACAATTCGGTCAATACCCGCGTCAAGCCGCGCACCGACATGGAAAACTACGGTGTCGAGGAATACTGGGCCTACCCGGACAATGGCTTTGGCGATTGCGAGGACTATGCGCTGGAAAAGCGCCGCGAACTGATGGATGTGGGCGTGCCGGCCGGCGACCTGTTGATGACGGTTGCGCGCCAGCCTAATGGCGACGGCCATGCGGTGCTAACCGTGCGCACCAGCCTCGGCGAGTTCATTCTCGACAATCTGGAAACCAAGGTGCTGTCCTGGACGGACACCGACTACACCTATCTCAAGCGTCAATCGACGGAGAATTCCGGCGTTTGGGTGACGATCAACGACGGCCGTTCCGACGCGGTCGCCAGCGTCCGCTGAGGACGCCAACAAGGTCAGGCGCGTCGCATGACGCGCTCAACGAGAAACCCGGTCGAGTCCCCACCCTCCCCGTCCCCAACGACCGGGTCAAAGGAGCCGGCCCCGTCCCCGGGCCGGCTCCGCCATTTCTAGGACGATCCCACGCGGACAACGCCAGCACATGATCTGGCTTTCGCGCTGCGCTTTCTTCCTCCGGAATGCCGTGTGGCTTGATCCTCGACGGCCGGGTCGTTGGTAGGTATGGTCTCGATTGCTTCTCCGTATGAGATACGCTCGCCAACTGGCGACCATCGACAGCGCGTTAGTCACCGAAGGTGCCGCATGCCGACCGAACCCCGATCACCACGCCTTGCTGTACTTATCGACGCCGACAATGCTTCCGCCAAGATTGCCGACGGTCTGTTCGAGGAGATCGCCAAGATCGGCGAGGCTAGCGTTCGTCGAATTTACGGCGACTTCTCAACTGCTCGGTCGAAGGGCTGGGCCGACATCCTGTCCAAACACGCGATCATACCGCAGCAACAGTTCGCTTATACCGTTGGCAAGAATGCGTCTGATATCACTCTGGTGATCGACGCCATGGATCTTCTCCATAGCGGTCGCTTTGACGGCTTCTGTCTGGTTTCGTCCGACAGCGACTTCACGAGGCTTGCTGCCCGCATCCGTGAACACGGCGTTGATGTGTTCGGCTTTGGTGAACGGAAAACCCCTGAGAGCTTTCGGCAGGCATGTCGCCGTTTCATCTATACTGAAAACCTCCTGCGTGGCGCAGCGAGCGTTCAGGATACCGCACCGGCAACAAAGCCACTTCAGTCGCCGAACGCCGCAACGCCAATCCTCAGGAAAGTTATCGGCCAGATGGACAGCGAGGACGGCTGGGTGTCCCTGAGTAATTTTGGGAAACAGCTCTTAAATCTTTTCTCGGATTTCGATCCCCGCACCTACGGCTTCGGGAAGCTGAGCGATCTAGTGCGGGAGACCGCTGCTTTCGAAATCGACAAGCCCAGCGGTGGAGCCATGCGAATACGCATTAACACTGCCGCCACCAAAAAAGGGAAAAACAAATCAGGGTGAGCTGAACCCGGACGCTTCTGCGCGTATGGTTTCGCAGCCGCAATATCGTTCGCAATCCGCACAGTTTGGATTACTGCCGATGCTGGAAATCCCGGAAGATCGATGCGAGCCCCACAGGCTGTTCAAGGCGATCGACGATGCCTTCAAGGCCGGTGACTTCGTTGGACTTGGCAAAGCCTTGGGCGGTTCGCCCGGCTGGTTCGACGAGCGCATGCCATTCGAACTCGGCCTTGGCCATCCGCTGGAATACGCGATCTACTGGAGCCCTCTCGCCTTCATCGCAACGCTGATCGAGGCTGGATCCAGTCCGAACTACGGGGATCATGCCGGATTTCCCTCGATCATCGCGGCGCTGTCCACCGAGCGCGCGGACAAGCTCGACATCATCCGCATCCTCGTCGATCACGGCGCCGATCCGGACATGCGGGGCGTCAACGACTGGACGCCGCTCCACTACGGCGTAGCCATGCGTGACGCCGAGGCGATCCGCCTGCTTCTTGCCGGCGGCGCGGACCCTTCTTTGAGGACTCGTATCGATCACTACACGACAGCCCTTGAAGAAGCAGAGATTGCAGGATTCGGGTTGGGCGCTTCGCTGTTGAGAGAAGCCACAGCCGAGCGCGCGCTCGGCGACCGGGATCGTTAGACGCAACCGGTGTCCGAAGTCACGTCCCGGCCGAGAGTTCAGACCTTCTTCAGCCCAGCCTTGAAGCGTTGGCCATTGGCGACATAATGCGCGGCCGAGGCCCGCAGCCGCTCGACCGCGGCGTCGTCCAGCACCTTGATCGCCTTGGCAGGCGAACCAACGATCAGCGAATTGTCCGGAAACTCCTTGCCTTCGGTGACCAGGGCGCCAGCGCCGACGAGTGAATTCTTGCCGATCCTGGCGCCGTTCAGCAGGATGGCGCCCATGCCGATCAGGCTATTGTCACCAATCGTGCAGCCGTGAAGCATGGCGCGATGGCCGATCGTACAGCCCTGTCCGATGGTCAGCGGAAAGCCGGGATCGGTGTGCATGACAGTATGTTCCTGCACATTGGTGTCGGCGCCGATGACGACGGGCTCGTTGTCGCCTCTGATGACAACACCGAACCAGAAGCCGGCATTGCGGCCGATCCTGATGTCGCCAATCAGCGTGGCGTCGGGCGCGATCCAGTTCGAGTCCGCGTCTGCGAAGCTGGGCTCCGTTCCATCGATCGCATAAAGCGGCATTGTCGGTCTCCGATTCGTCTCAGGCTGCAAACCCTAGGAGACGGACCGCCCAGGAAGCAATGGCAAGCACGACGATGCCCAGCGCAAGGGACCAGGCAATAGCGGTGCAGCCGCATGACAAGAGCGCCGCTGTCGAAATGCGGTTCTGGCGCCGCGCATCGAGGGCATCGTTGACCAGCATGAATGGCCCGGCGCCGGCAGTGACGGCCAGCGAGCGCAGTACATGCGAGGGCGACACATATGGCTCGGTGAAGGCGACCTTGCGACCCGATGCCAGCTCCATTGTCGAGCCGGTCAGCCCGCAAACCGTCAGCCCGACGACAAAAGCGAACAGCAAGAGTTCCATCTGGGCCACATTAACCCTCCATTTACCATGAAATCGCACAGTCGCTTCAGGATGGCAGCAAGAGCCGTGCCGTATGATGTGTGCCGTCAAGAGACACCCAGATGGGGGACACCGGGATGGCGCACAGGCGGTGGGACGAGGACCGAGATGAAGCAGGCAGCGATCGCCGACGGCGCGGAACTCACCGTGGTCGATTCCATGCTGATGAAGCGGGTGTTCTACGCGTTCGCGGCTCTGGCCTTGCTGTCGATAGCCATCAGCCTTGGCGGCAAATGGTTCGGCCGTTCCATTGCCATGGCCGGCTACACCGACGACGCGACCGTGCGCGAGGTGGTGATCGGCAACAACGTCATCACCGTGCCGGCCAATTTCATCAGGTTCGAGCCGGCCAGGCGCAACGGTATCGCCTCGCGCCTCGACCTTTACCTGCGCTATCCCCAGATGGACGGCTACAGCGAGGCGTCGCGCGACGATTTCAATCACGCCGGGGCCAACAGGAACATCATCTTCCTGTCCTTCGAGCAGCAGATGATGTCGCGCGACATGAGCGGCCGGTTCGGGCCGATCTACAGCGCGCTGATCATCCAGCCCGGCGTTCCGGGGCCTGGCGGTACGACGGTCTATGGGTTCAATGAGAAATCAGGTTATCTGAACGAGGTGCTGGTCGTCGGCAAGCGCGGTGGCAAGGACCCGTTCGTGGCCCGCTGCCTCAGCGGGCCGAGCGCCGGCGAATCGCTGGCTCCTTGCGAGCGGGACATCCATGTCGGGGATGATCTCAGCCTTACCTATCGCTTCCCGAGGGAATTCCTTGGCGACTGGCGGACGCTCGATGCTGCGATCGCGGCAGAGGCGGGGCGAATCCTGAAGACCCGACATTGACCGGCTGAAAAGCGGCCCGGCCGCGCTCTACGCGGCCTGCCGTGGCATTGCGGGCTCAGGCCAGGTCGATATCGAGGATCGCCATCGAGAAATTATAGTCGCCATCGTCCTCATCCTTGAAGACGATGCCGAGGAATTCCTCGCCGACATAGACTTCGGCCGAATCTTCCTTGCGCGGCCGTGCCTTGACCTCAAGCTTGGGGTTCTGGAAGACGCGCTTGAAATAGGCGTCCAGCTTTCTGATTTCGTCCGGCTTCAACAGTCTTCTCCGATCATCGGCTTGCTCGTTTGAACGGCGCTTCTGGCACGTCGACAATGGCGATGTAAAGGCAAGCCGACCTTATTGCACCGGAAGCGGGCAGCGCCGCCGGGCAATCATGCCGGGCAGCTGCCAGCAAATCAGATATCGAAACTGATGACGTGGTCCATCTTCTGCGACGGCAGAAGCTGGTCCATCTGGCGCGAAGGCTGGTCGCAGCCGGTCTCGCCGACCACGCGGGCCGGCACACCGGCAACCGTCTTGTTGTGCGGCACAGGCGACAGCACCACCGATCCGGCGGCAATCTTGGAGCAATGGCCGATCTCGATGTTGCCGAGAATCTTGGCGCCGGCGCCAATCAGCACGCCATAGCGAATCTTGGGATGGCGGTCGCCACCGGCCTTGCCGGTACCGCCCAGCGTCACGCCGTGCAGGATGGACACATCGTCCTCGATCACGGCGGTCTCGCCGACGACGAGGCCGGTGGCGTGATCGATGAAGATGCCCTTGCCGATGCGCGCGGCCGGATTGATGTCGGTCTGGAAGACTGCGGACGAACGGCTCTGCAGGTAGAGCGCGAAATCCTTGCGGCCCTGATTCCACAGCCAATGCGCCAGCCGATGGGTCTGGATGGCGTGAAAGCCCTTGAAGTAGAGCACCGGCATGATGAACCGGTCGCAAGCTGGGTCGCGGTCATAATAGGCCTGGATGTCGACGCGCACCGTGGTCGGCCAGTCCTTGTCGTCGGCGAGCATCGACTTGAACGTCTGGCGGATGAGATCGGAGCCGATATCCTGATGGGCAAGCCGCTCCGCGATCCTGTGAATGACCGCCTCTTCCAGGCTTTCCTGGTTGAGGATCGTCGCATAGAGGAACGCGGCCAGCAGCGGGTCGCGGTTGACCGCTTCCATCGCTTCGTCGCGGATCGAACGCCAGATCGGATCGACCGGCTGCAGCGCGTTGTGGCGGGAAATGCTGATGCTGTTCATCGACGTCTCGTCCTGCGTCCTGCTAGTCTGCTGTCATCGGGGCCGCACATATAAGCCAGATCATAGCACGATTGAACTCAATTTTCCTTAGTGCTGTGTCAAATGGATTTGGTTCGCGGGAATTCAAGCAGCCATGGAAAACGAACCCCTGATCGACGACGCGCTGAAAACCGAGCTTTCGGCGCTCTACGCCGCCGAGGAACGCCACTATCACGGCCTTGCGCATATCGAGGCAATGCTGGCGCTGGCTCGCGACTATCAGGGAGAACTGGACGACCCTGAAGCCGTCGAAGCGGCGATCTGGTTCCACGATGCCATCTACGACAGCAGGGCCAAGGACAATGAGGCGCAAAGTGCCGCCCTTGCCGAGCAAAAGCTCGCGGGCCGCACCGATGCCGCCCGCCTGAAGCGCATCAGCGCGATGATCCTCGCCACCGCCACGCATCAGTTGCCGCCTTTCGACAACGCGGCGGCAACACGTGACGCCAGCCTGTTTCTCGACATGGATCTTTCGATCCTGGGCGCCGACCCGGTTGCGTTCGATGCCTATGAACGCGCGGTTCGCCGCGAATATGGCTGGGTGGAGGAGCCGATATGGCGTGCCGGACGCGGCGCGGTGCTAAAGAGCTTCCTTGCCCGTCCGCATATTTTTCTCACGCAGGAGTTTAGGCAGCGCTTCGAACCAAAGGCAAGGCTGAACATGGCGCGGTCGCTGGAGACCTTGACCTAGGTCAATTTCGCGATCCGAGGCGCTTCGTCTCAAGAAACTGGCGCCTCAGAGCGGATTTTCGGCGTAGAACTCCAGCACACGTTGCTTGAAGGTCTTGTCTCCGACGGCCAGCATATGGTCGCGGCCCTCGATGTGGAAGGCCCTGGCGTTGGGCATCAGCGCCGCAAGCTCGTCCGGCGATCCGCCAATGTCGTCGGTGGTACCGACCGCGACCAGCGTCGGCTGGGCGATGCGGGCAATATCCTCTTCACCAAGCAATTCCCGTGACGTGACGATGCAGGCGGCAAGCGCCCGGCGGTCGCTGCGGGTCTGGTCGGCGAAGGCACGAAAAGAGCGGCCGCGTGGATGGGTGGTCGCGGCCGGATCCTCGGCAAGGAGGGCGGCGGCAATCGGATCCCAATCGCCTACCCCATCGATCATGCCGATGCCGAGGCCGCCAAAGACCAACGTCGCCACCTTGTCCGGATCGGACAGTGCCAGGAAGGCCGCAATGCGCGCGCCCATCGAATAGCCCATGACATGGGCCCGCTCGATGCCGAGATGATCGAGCAGGGCTGCCGCGTCCGAAGCCATTTTCGCGGGCGTATAATCGGCCTCGTCGTAACTCTTGGACGACGAGCCGTGGCCGCGATTGTCGAAGGCGATGGCGCGATAGCCGGCATCGTTGAGCGTCTTGAACCAGCCGGGTGAAACCCAGTTGACATAGTGGCTCGAGGCGAAGCCATGAATCATGAGCACCGGATCGCCCTCACCCGATGCCGGCTGGCGGTCGAGGAAGGCTAGATCGAACCCGTCATGGGAGAAAAACTGCATCGGAAAGCGATCCCTGGCGCTCAGTCGGAATCGACGTTCGGAGAATCGCCCTTGTCCGCGGGCGGCATGCCAGGGCCGGATGCGGTGCCTATCGCCGGATGGCGCAGCAGATCGCCGTCCGCGATGCCGTCCCTGGCGGCAGTGCCGGCCTTGAGCTCGAGCACGAAGCGGACCGGCTCGCCCGGCGAGACGATCGCCTCGGATTGCGGCTCGCCCTGCTTGATTGCGCGGATCCTGCCGTCCTGGCCGACAAAGATCAGATCGAGCGGCATCGGCGTATTCTTCATCCAGAAACTGACGTCGCGCGTCTCGTCGAAAACGAACAGCATGCCATGATTGGCGGCCATGTCCTCGCGAAACATCAGTCCGGCTTCCCGCTCGGCCTCGGTATCGGCGACTTCGATCGAGAAGGAGCGTTTGCCATTCTTGGTCACAGCGACCAGCGGCGCGGGATCGACCGGAAGGATCATCGCCTGGCCATCGGCGGCGCTGGGTACCTGGAAATAGAAGAATGCGGCGGCGGCGACCATGACGGCAGCCACAGCGCACATCACGCCCGCCGTCAGCCCGTTCCTGTGTGTCATATGAAATCCTCGGCCGGATCGCCCTAGTGCGAGACCGGCAAGGTGCCCATATCGGGGTGAATTTCGGCGGCCATAAGGCCTTTGTCACCGCGGCCGAAACGGACAAGCACGACCTGGCCCGGCCGAAGCTCGGTGATGCCGTAGCGGCGCAAGGTCTCCATATGGACGAAAATATCCTCGGTGCCCTCGCCGCGCGTCAGGAAGCCAAACCCTTTGGTGCGGTTGAACCATTTGACCAAAGCGCGTTCGAGCCCACTCTCCGGCGTTACCGAGACATGGGTGCGCTGCTCCTGCATTTCGGCGGGATGGACGGCGGTGGTGACATCCATGGAAAGCACACGGAACGCCTGCAGTCCGCGCTCGCCCTGCTTCACAAGACAGACCACGCGCGCGCCTTCCAAGGCTGTCTGGAAGCCGTCCCGTCGAAGACAAGTCACATGGAGGAGGATATCGCCCGAAACACCGTCATCCGGAAGGATGAAACCATAGCCCTTGGCCACATCGAACCACTTGATGGCGCCGGAAATTTCGGTCAGGTCAGCAGAATCGCCGCCTTCGTCGCGCGTCAAAGCGTCGCCAAGGGTATTGGCCCGCCCCGTCAAAGAGGCCTTTTCCCCCATAAGAATGCCCCCTTTATTCAAGAACACCGCAACTGATTCTTGATACCAGATTAACACCGCGGCTTCCGGTGTGTGCAAGACCTGACGTGCCTTTTTTCACGGTTCATTGCGGGAATACCGGATTTGTTCTTTGCCGGCGCTGCCTGACCCGAACGATTGCCCTTTGGCCGGGCCGACCCTATGTTGCGCCGCAACCCAACAGATCGAGGAAAACACATGCGCTATCTGCACACCATGGTCCGCGTCGCCGATGTCGATGCCTCGCTCGATTTCTACTGCAACAAGCTCGGGCTGAAGGAAGTTCGCCGCCATGAAAGCGAGCAGGGCCGCTTCACGCTGATCTTCCTGGCCGCGCCGGAAGACGAGCAGAGCGGCATCAGCGAGAAAGCGCCGCTGGTCGAACTCACCTACAATTGGGATCCCGAAGACTACAAGGGCGGGCGCAATTTCGGCCACCTCGCCTACGAGGTCGACGACATCTATGCCACGTGCCAGCGACTGATGGACAATGGCGTCACCATCAACCGGCCGCCGCGCGACGGCAACATGGCCTTTATCAGGTCGCCAGACGGCATCTCCATCGAGCTTCTGCAGAAAGGCCCGGCCAAGGCCAAGGCGGAACCGTGGGCGTCGATGGCGAATACCGGAAGCTGGTAATCGATCACCTTTTCGAGTGGCCGGCGGCCACTCCATGGTGTTTCGCTAAATTGTGCCTATCTATGCGGCTATGGCGCCTGCCCTGAAGAGCGGCGCCACATCATCAGATTCAGCTTTGGAGAACCCTTCATGCCGACCAGCCACGCCAATGTCTCCACGGCGCACGCAAGCCGCTATCTGCAGCAGTTGTGCAAGCATTGGGCGCACAAGTTTCCCGTCGAGTTCGACCCCAATCACGGCGTCATCGACCTTTCACTCGGCCGCACGGTCATGGACGCCGACGGGGCAGCGCTGCACATCACGGTATCGACCGGCGAGTCCGCTTCGATCGAGCGCCTCGAAAGCGTCGTTGCCGACCACATCAAACGCTTTGCGTTCCGCGAAGAATTGGCTTTCGACTGGAAACGCGCCGAGGCGGCATAGCGCGTTCATGCGTGTCGCCAAGCATTTCCGGCGAGACGCATGGATCAATCGCTACCGGACTTGCCCGCCATCTCCAGCAGCGCCAGCATCGATCGCCAATTGCGGGCCGTGCCCGGCACTTTCAACGTGCGCGGAATGAAGTTGGCGAACACCGATTTGCCGAGCCCGTCCGGCGCGCTGAGATAGAGCACATCGCCCTTGACCTCGAAACGCTCCGGGCCAGTGCACTTTTCAGCCAGCCGCGCCACCTCTTCGGCGGTCGGCTCACGCTCCAGCGCATAGGCGTGGAGCTTCGTGTGGTCAGCGGCCGCTTCCGGATAGGGATTTTCGCGAACCAGCCGTTCGAGCCATTCGAAATCGCGCACCATGATGCGCGAATGGAAACCCCATTTCTTCTCGAAAGCCGCCTCGATCTGTTTGGTCAGCACGGCGGCGTCGCCCTTGTCAGCCCGGAACACGGCATTGCCGCTCTGCACGTAGGTGGAGACATCGGAAAAACCGAGACCCTCGAAGAACGACCGCAACTCCGCCATCCTGACAATGCGGTTGCCGCCGACATTGATGCCGGAAAACAGGGCGATGAAGATCTTTCCGCTCATATTATGAAACCTGCCAATGTCTCATTGTCGGTGATGTCCTGATACTGGACGCCCTCGGCCTCGAAATTCGCCTTCAGCAGGTCGAAATTGCGCCGATCCTTGGTTTCGATGCCGATCAACACCGAGCCGAAATTGCGCGCCGATTTCTTCAGATATTCGAAGCGGGCGATGTCGTCGTCCGGGCCCAGCATTTCGAGGAAGTCGCGCAACGCGCCCGGCCGCTGGGGAAAGCGGATGATGAAGTATTTCTTCAGGCCTTCGAAGCGCAGCGCCCGTTCCTTGACGTCCGGCAGCCGCTCGAAATCGAAATTGCCCCCGGAGACCACGGCGACGATGGTCTTGCCCCTGATCTCCTTCCTGGAAAAATCCTTCAGCGCGTCGATCGCCAGCGCGCCGGCGGGCTCCAGGACCACGCCTTCGACGTTGAGCATCTCGATCATGGTCGCGCAGAGCCGGTTCTCCGGGACCAGCCGCACGCTGTCGGCGGCGAACTCCCTGAGATAGCGCAAAGGTTCGCGGCCGATCTCGGCGACCGCCGCGCCGTCGACGAAGTTGTCGACCTTGGCGAGCTTCAGCCGTTTTCCCGCCGCAAGGCTCTCGCGCAGGCTCGGCGCGCCGGCCGGCTCGCAAAAGACGAACCGCGCCTCTCGGCCCTGATCGGCGAAATAGTGCGTGACCCCGGCAGCCAGACCGCCGCCACCCACCGGCAGCATGACGATGTCGGGCATGCGCGCGCCCGGCATCTGGTCCGCGATCTCATAGGCGACCGTCGCCTGGCCCTCGATGATATCCTTGTGGTCGAAGGGCGGCACCATATGGGCACCGGAGCTTTCGGTGAAGTCGAAGGCGGCGCGATAGCAGTCGTCGAAAAAATCGCCGACCAGCCTGATCTCGACGAAATCGCCGCCAAACAGCCTGGTCTTGTCGATCTTCTGCTGCGGGGTCGTCACCGGCATGAAGACCACGCCCTTCTTGCCGAAATGGCGGCAGACGAAGGCAAAGCCCTGCGCATGGTTGCCGGCGGACGCGCAGACAAACAGCTCCGCCTGGTTTCCTTCGCCAAGCGCCTTGCGGAAGAAGTTGAAGGCGCCACGGATCTTGTAGGACCGCACGGGACTCAAATCCTCGCGCTTCAACAGCACCCGCGCGCCTGTCTTTTTCGACAGATAGTCATTTTCCTGCAGCGGTGTCTCCGGGAAGATCTGGCGGATCGCGGAGGCGGCGGTGGCGACGCGCGAGGAAAAGCTGGTCATGGCAGGATCATCCCGGATCGCCCGCGGGCGAGTTAGACCACAACCCTATTACACATCCGGCCCGGCAAGACCATTGCCCGGCCGAGCCCCGCGCCCGCAAAGGCGCCTTCCCGAAATGCCAGCAAGTACTTGGGGACGTTTGTTCATGCTTCTCGCGTCGCGCCGAGCACGCGCATTGGTGGACGCCTGAATTCGACATCCGGCCGAGATGCGGGTGCCTGCCCTCTGTGATGGTACGGCCTCGCCGCCGCTTTGGCTTTCGCGCAACAGTGCGATGACCGTCGCGAAGCGCCGACCGCATTTTGGCTGAACACGACTTACTTCCGCCGCACTTCGCCTGCTGGGGAGATATCGCGGAGGGTGGATGGCCCTTTTTGGGCTCGAGTGGAATTTTTGACGTGCATTTGAAGACGATTTGCATTCTTGCGCTTGCCTTGCTGGTGGCAGGCTGCGGCGGCCACAAAACCGAGGAACTGCTCGGCAGCGCGGTCATGTCCGCGCCGGTGACGGAAATCGCCGGCAACCACTCGATCTTCATTGCCACGACCCGCAAGCCCTCCGACGACCCCAACAAGGTTTTCGACGGCGAACGCTCGGCGACGCTGAACTACGCCCGCGTCAACGTCACCGTCCCGGGGCTCCACACGACCGGCCAGATCGAGCGGCGCTCACGCGGCAAGTCGGATGATCCGGCCAAGTATTTCATGGCTTCCGAGGTCGTCGGCTACGACACCCAGCCGAAATTCTCCAGCGCGCTCAACGCCGACATAGCGGCCCGCGGCGGCCGCGTGATGGTCTTCGTCCATGGCTACAACACCGGCTTCGACGACGCCGTCTATCGCTTGACCCAGATCGTCCATGATTCCGGTTATCCGGGGACGCCGGTGCTGTTCTCCTGGGCCTCTGGCGCCAAGACCACCGACTATGTCTATGACAAGGAAAGCGCCAGCGCCGCCCGTGACCAGCTCGAAGTGACCTTGCGAATGCTGCAGCAGTCCGGTGCGCGGCGCATCGACATCGTCGCCCATTCGATGGGAACCTGGGTGACAATGGAAACGCTGCGCCAGATGGCCATCAGCGGCGATCGCGATCTTGGCGGCAAGCTTGGCGATGTGGTGCTGGCCTCTCCCGACATCGATGTCGATGTGTTCAAGAGCCAGATGCGCCGCTACGGCAAGCCCGACAAGCCGTTCATCCTGCTGTTGTCGGACGACGACCGCGCGCTGAGGTTGTCCGGCCTGATCGCCGGCGCGCGGCCGCGCGTCGGCGACTACAAGGATGCGGCGGACCTGGCCTCCTACGGCGTGACGGTCGTCGATCTCTCCAAGGTCAAAGGCAGCGACAGCTTCAACCACACGAAATTCGCCGACAATCCGGCACTGGTGAAGATGATCGGCCAGCGGCTGCGCGAGGACGATGGTTTCGCCAGCGACCGGGACGTGACCGACCGCATCAGCCTGCTTGGACAATAGATGCGGCTCGCGGGTTTCGCCGTGCCTGTTCACCATCGCCGAACTATTGGCCAAATTGAACTGGACCACGCCCGCCTCTGGCCTTATCGGAGTATCAAGCGGCGTCATGCGTTTGACGTCCCCTATGCGGGAGCCGACGCGTGGCCTTGCGCTTGAAGAGTTTCGGTGTCGTTGCGTTCGCGCTGCTGGTCGCTGGCTGCGCCGGCAATACGCATGATCTGCTCAACAAGACGACGATCACCGTGCCGGCGTCCGATATTGCGGCCACCCATGAAATATTCGTCGCCACCACCCGCCAGAAGGCGGTGAAGGACCCACGGCAGGTCTTCGACGGCGACCGCTCCCCGACCACCAGTTTCGCGCGGGTCGATGTCACGGTTCCGAAAAGCCATCAGGTCGGCAACATCGAGCGCGCCAAGGGTTCGGCCAACAGCAACCCGGCCAAGGATTTCACGGCCAGGGATGTCACCCTTTACGAAGGCGCACCGCAATTCGCCAAGGCGGTCGGCGCCGACATCGCCATGCGCGGCGACCGTGCGCTGGTTTTCGTGCATGGCTTCAACAATGGTTTCGACGACGGCATCTACCGGCTGACGCAGATCGCCCACGACACGAAATATCCGGGTACGCCAGTGCTGTTCTCCTGGGCGTCGAGCGCCAAGACGACGGGCTACATCTACGACAAGGACAGTGCCACCGCCGCCCGTGACGATCTCGAGGCAACGCTCAGGATGCTCGCCAAGACGCGGGTCAAGAGCATCGACATCATCGCCCATTCGATGGGAACCTGGCTGACGATGGAGGCGCTGCGCCAACTCGCCATCACCGGCGACCGCGATCTCGGCGGCAAGCTGGGTTATGTCATCCTTGCCTCGCCGGACATCGACGTCGACGTGTTCAAGAAGCAGATGACCCGTTATGGCAAACCCGACAAGCCGTTCGCCGTGCTGCTTTCGGGCGACGACCGGGCTCTCAAATTGTCCTCGTTTATCTCCGGCGACAAGCCGCGCGTCGGGGACTATGGCAATGCCGCCGATCTCGCCTCCTACGGCGTGGCCGTCGTCGACCTGACCAAGACCAAGGGTGGCGACGGCGGCCTCAACCACGCCAAATTCGCCGACAACCCGTTCCTGGTGCAATTGCTCGGCGACAGGCTGCGCACGCCAGCGGGCCTCGCCGCGGACGAAGACCCGGCACAGCTCAGCAATATCGGCCAAGGCCTGGGAAAGGCCGTCGGCTCCGCCGCCGAAGTCATCATCACGACGCCGTTCAAGGTGCTGACCATCGCCACCGGCGGGTAAGCACCAAGAGCGGACGGCCTTTCTCAGACAAACAGATCGACCTTCTGGAACGTCGTCACGTCGATCAGCCCGACATCGGAAATTCTCAACTCCGGAATGACCACCAGCGCCAGCAGCGAGTGCTGCATATAGGCGTTGTTCAGGGAACAGCCCATCTTGCGCATTGCCTCGGTCAGTTTCTCAGCCTTGGCGGCGACGATCTCGGCGCGCTCGTCCGACATCAGCCCGGCGATCGGCATTTCGACCAGCGCCAGTTCCTTGCCCTTGGAGAACAGCACGACGCCGCCGCCGACTTCCCCCAGTCGGTTCACGGCCAGCGCCATGTCCTGCTTATTGGTGCCAACGCAGATGATGTGATGGGCGTCGTGGGCCACGCTGGAGGCCATGGCGCAGTCGGCCATGTAGCCGAAACCTGAGACGAAGGCATTGGTGACGCCACCCGTGCCCCTGTGCCGCTCGACCAGCGCGATCTGGCATATGTCGTTGCGGCGATCCATGGCGACCAGCCCATCCTCGACCGGCAGATCGGCCTCCAGCGCGCGCGTGGGTGCCTGGTTCTCGATGACGCCGATCACCCGCACCCGCACTTCGTTGGCACCCTTGGGCGCCGCGATATCGAAATCGCCGGCCTTCAGTTTCTTGCCCAACTTGACGGTGTTCTTCGCCGTCTTCGGATAGTCATAGGCCGGAATATCGATGTCGAGCCTGCCGCCCTTGGCCAGCCTGACGCCGCGCGCATAGACCTCGTCGATGCGCATTGCGGTGAGATCGGAAACGATCAGCAGGTCGGCCAACCGCCCCGGCGCGATCGAACCGATCTCGCGTTCCAGCTTGAAATGCTCGGCGGTGTTGAGCGTTGCCATCTGGATCGCGGTCACCGGCTTCAGACCTTGGCTGATGGCGTGGCGCACCACCCGGTCCATGTGCCCCTCATGCACCAGCGTACCTGAATGACTGTCGTCGGTGCACAGGATGAAGTTGCGCGGATCGATGCCGCTTTCCGTCACCGCCTTGATCTGCGAGGCAACGTCGTACCAGGCCGAGCCCAGCCGCAGCATCGCCTTCATGCCCTGGCGCACGCGTGCAATGGCGTCTTCGGCGCGCGTGCCCTCGTGATCATCCTCGGGTCCGCCGGCGACATAGCCGTGGAATGGCAGACCAAGATCGCGCGAGGCATAATGCCCGCCGACCGTCTTGCCGGCTTTGACCGTCGCGGCGATCTCGCCCGACATCACCGGATCGTTGGCGGCGACGCCGGGGAAATTCATCACCTCGCCAAGTCCGATGATGTTTTCCCAGCTCATCGCTTCCGCGACATCGGCGACCGTCAGTTCGGCACCGGCATGTTCGAGCCCGGGCGCCGAGGGCACGCAGGACGGCATCTGCACGTGCACGTTGATGGGCATGGCCACGGCCTCGTCATGCATCAGCCGCACGCCCGGCAGGCCCAGCACATTGGCGATCTCGTGCGGATCGATGAACATCGATGTGGTGCCGTGCGGGATGACGGCGCGACAGAATTCAGTGACCGTCACCATGCCGCTCTCGACATGCATGTGCGCGTCGCAAAGCCCGGGCACGAGATAGCGTCCGCCCGCGTCTGCCACTTTGGTGCCCTGCCCGATCGTGTGGCTGGCATTCGGCCCGCAATAGGCGAAGCGGCCGCCCGATATGGCGATGTCGGTGCCGGCGATGATCTCGCCCGAATGGACGTTCACCCAGCGTCCGTTGCGGATGACGAGATCGGCGGGTTTGCGACCCATCGCGACATCGACCAGGTCGGTAGCCATTTCGGTCCACGGTTTGGGTTTCGTCGCGCGGGCGGGCGGCTTCCTGGCCATCAAAGACTCCTGTTTGCCTGACTGTGCCAAGCCGGCGGTGTTTTGACCAGCGAGGAAGAATGGATTTGCCTGGTGATCGCCGGATTACTCGGGTTTCACGTCGACTTCGACCTTGGCGTCGCCGGCTGAAATCCGCTCGGCAAATGTCGGCTGGGCCGTGGGCGTGGGCGTCGACTACGCGCTGACCGACAAAGTTCGTCGTCGGCGCGCAATATCGCTATTGCGATTTCGGCTCGGAGAACCACGAGGCGCCGGCCCTCCTCAACGACCGCGATCACAGCGTGCAACTGAACACGGTCGGCATCAATCTCAGCTACGAGTTCTGAGTATCGCCCACGGGTGACGTTCACGGGCCAAGCGCAAGCGCCTGCAGCTATACTTGTTGGAAAGGGCGGCCGGCGCCCCCAAGTGGGCGGGGGGATGGGTTGGGCTTGAGAGGCGCCGGCCTTAGGCGGATCAGATCCGCCACCCAGATATTTATCGATGCTCGCGGCGCGGATAATTCCGCGATCGCACCAGTATCCCTACGCCACCTCCTCTGGGTTGCGGTTCGGCCACCGCAGAACACGACTTGACGGGCTTTGTCTGGCGTCTGAAAAGGGCTGGCCTGCGGACGTGGCGGAATTGGTAGACGCAAGGGACTGAAAATCCCACACACACCCGTTACACTAGCGAAGACATCCCTCTAGCGGCCTGATTTTGATTTCGTGCCGCTATCCTTCCATTTGCTGCTGCATTTGGCGGATGAGCCGTCCAGTATCAGAATGCAGAGCCCTCAGTTTGGTCAATTGCTCCGAAAATGCGTCCATTGGGCTTTCAAAATCGTCTTCCGCAGGCCCGATACCGATGCCGTGGAGCAGCCACGATAGGCTTACACCGAGGAGTCCGGTGATATTGAATAGCCGGTGTGAACTTGGTTGCGAACGATCGCTCTCCCAAGCATTGATTGTCGACATATTGACACTCAATTGCCATGCAAGCTCTTTGACACTCAGACCGCTCGCATCACGGGCCCTCGAAAGGCGCCCGCCGAAGGTGTCGAAATCCGGGGACTGTTCAAAAATATTCGTGGTGTCGGACACCCGATCTACCTCCTGTTTGGTTGATTTTGTCATTGGATTGCATCGGCCATCAACGATGACGCAGTTCCCCAAACATGGACGATGGCCACTCAGACCACAACCCGCAGTTGGGCGAATAAACTGCATACTATTGAAATCATTGAAGGATAATCGATACGGGAGCCCCGGTTCTCCGAGATCCTCAACTCTCGACGGGACTGGTTCACGCCAACCCTCACGAGTTGGATCATCTGGGCGAACAAGGCCAACAACCCCGTTTGCAATGCCGCTCACCAAACGGGTGCAAGTGGTTCAAAAGCGCCGCCGCAACAGGCCAGACCACCATTCGCTACGCCAAGCTGGCTTCCTAACGATCCGGTTAACTTGGTGAAGTTCCTAGCTAGACTAGAGCCAGAAGGCAAAAGGCGCAGGGCGCCTGAAAATCTAATGCGTAGCCTTACCTAGACAGTCGCAGGAAATATTTGGCGCCGCAATCACTGGCACCCGGGTCGAGCTTGAACTTGTGACATGGGCTGTGACATACCGGTGGAACGGTGACTTGCGGGCGTGGCGAAACTGGTAACCGCACAGGACTTAAAATCCTGCGTCCTCAGTGACTTACGGGTTCGACCCCCGTCGCCCGCACCACCGCAAATGAGACTTGAAATCCCTCGATCTCTGATCGTACGGGTTCGATTCCCGTCGTCCGCACCAGCAAAAATCTTCAAATTTGTTGGATTTGCTCTGTTGAACCGCCGCAACGTCATTTAGCCCGGCGCGGCTACCGGCTGCGGATCACTGCTGTAACTCGGATAGTGCCCTCTCCAGCGGAGCCATCGAGATCTGGATCGGGCCGGAAAAGGCCACGTCCATATCGAAGATCAGATAGATCGCCCCGGCAACCAAAGCCGCCGACACCAGGTAGGTCGAAATGGTGATCGTATTGCGTGGCGCCCTGAAGCCGAAGCTGGCGAAGATCAGCACCAGCCAGGTAACCAGGAGCGTGATCAGAGGCACTGGAATCGTGCCCTCCGACTGCTCGATCAGCACCCAGCGCAGTTCCAGCACTTTCTGCAAATGCTGGCGGGCATCCTGCACAATGAAGCCATGCGCGTCGTCGGGCGGCGCCAGCGCACTCAGCCGGGTGCCGATTTCCGCCAGCAACTGCTCAGAGAGCCGGTTGGCGGCGACCAGCGTCTCGCTGGTCGGCGAGGCATCGCCCGCCACCCGCTGCAAGTAGACGACCAGCGGCTGGCGTACCGTGTCGGTTTGCGGGCCATATTGCCGCAAGGTCCTGTCGAGCAGGATCAACTCGGTCGCGTAGGCGTGGACATTGTGGTCGATCGATTCAAAGGTGTTCTTGGCCGAATTGATCATCAGCCCGAGCATCAGCGAGGTCATGACCCCGAACAGGTTCGCGGCGTGCCGAACCACGGTGCTAGTGTCGTCGTCACGATGTTTGGCCAGCAGTTTTGGCCATATAGCCGTGCTGGCAAGCGCGGCCGTAGTCAGGCACAGGAAGATTGCCGTTGCGATGAAAGCTTCGCGCATGCCACTCATTCCGATGGGCAATGGCAAGATCGTCAGTTGATGACCGCCATCACGATTCCGGCGCGTCCTTGCGCCTTGCCGGACGCCTGCTGGAGGGGCGGGTTGACGCGCACCGCCTCGCGGCCCGCCGCGATAGTTCTGTCGACCTGTTCGGGCTTCGACCTAAGCCGGGTCGGAATAGCGTTGAGGCCAGACGCCAACGCATCGAGATCCCCCGAGCCTTCGATCTCGATGACGGGGAGTGTCATTCGATGTAGGTCACCGCACCCGTTTGCAGATCATAGATCGCCGCGACTATCTTCAGCTTCCCCGCCTTAATGAGACCGGCTAACACCTTGCTCGAGGCCGCAAGGCGCCTCGCGGTCCTCCGCGCGCTCTCCTTGGCAGTGTTGTCGACGAAATCGCCCGCTGCGCTCCGCATTGCTATCGCCGCGGGCAGGATCGGTTCGATCATCGGGCCGATCGCGCCAGGATAGGTCGCGTTCTTGGTGACCACGTCGCACGCCGCCTTCACGGCACCGCAGTTTGTGTGCGCCAGAACCACGATCAAGGGTGAGCCGAGCACCGCTGCCCCGTATTCGACGGTACCGAGCGTCGCAGTGTCGACAAGGTTGCCGGCATTGCGGGCGACGAACAATTCTCCAACGCCGTGACCGCCGAAAATCAGCTCCGGAGGAACGCGACTGTCGGCGCAACTGATGATCGTGGCCCAGGGCGCCTGATGTGCGGCGACGGCGTTTCGCTGCGCGGCAAGGTCCATCGAGCAGAGTTCCGGGTGACTGACGTAGCTTTCGTTGCCGGATTTTAGCGCAGCGAGCGCTTCATCGAGGCTTAGCGCGGTCGCCGCGCCTTGTGCCGCGCGCGCCGACCACGTGGCCCCACCAAGGCCGAATGCGACGAGTCCCGCGCCGACTTTGAGGAACTCCCTCCGGCCGACCCCTGTACCATCACAGGTGCTGCACATTCTTAGCCCTCGCCCATTGTTCTCCGAAGAATATGCGCTCGCTCTAATATATAGGCAAGCGATTGGCGATAAGGTCAGGATCGAAGAGAGGAGGCCAGGATGCAGGAACGACGAAAGCCACCGCAATGCAGTGCATCGGCGCGCCCCTGAAATCAGGCCGGCTTGCCCTTATCATCTAACCTTCAGCGAGAAATTGCCGTGGATTTGGATGCCTAGCCGCTCGCCTTTTCTCCACCGCACTTCCGCTCGATAAGTCGCACCGTCCAACGGCACGCGCAGCCGGAAGCTATCCGGCACTTTTGCCCCCACAGCGACACGCAACTCAGCGCCGTGCTCATGCTGATTTCTGACGGCGCAGCCTATTTCGCCATCCTGCGTGATTATGAACGCATCCTTCAAAACCACTTCTCTCAAGTGACTTCGACGCTCGATTGGTGGCTCAGAGGATTTGTCGGTCATGGTAAGCTGCCTCCAACGAGCTAATGCTATCAGACTAAAGTCTGCGATGCAGGACGCAAAGGTCTTACGTTTTCGCTTAAGTTCCGTTCTTGTCCTTTGTCCGTTCTTTGTATTAGCAAATCATGAAATATTCAGCTCTATAATCATCGTCGGCCTTGCCCCGGAACTGTGGCGGGGAGAGCCGAGAATACACGGCATGGGAAGGCCCGGTATGTTCATCGACTTCTACGAAATGCTCGAAATCAGTCCGAATGCCAATTCGGAAACGATAGAGCGCATTTTTCGTCATTTTGCCATGCGCTACCATCCCGACAACCAGGTCACCGGCAACGAGTCACGCTTCAGCGATATCCTGGAGGCTCACAACACGCTCAAGGATCCGGTCAAGCGTGCGCAATACGATATTCAATACAAGGCTCATTTGAACCTCCGGGCCGAGCTGACCGATCAGGCGAGCAACAGCAAGAACCTCGATCGAGATTCCGCCTTTCAAGCCAAAGTGCTCTCACTGCTTTATGCAAAACGCCGACAGGACGTCAACAATCCTGGCATTGGCGACGATGAACTCGAACGAATGTCAGGCTGTCCGCGTGAGCACCTCGAGTTTCACCTGTGGTATCTAAAAGCGAAGGGCTGGATCGCCAGAACAGAAAACGGCACGTTCGCCATCACCGTCGAAGGCATCGATCGCGTTAATTCCGAACATCATCGCGACGCAGCCACCACCCGCCTGTTGGATCATGCGGGCTGAATTGGAATTCCTTGGTCTCCGATCAAGCTGCCATCGGATTAAGCTTCAGATGCTGGATCAGAATGATGGTCTTGGCATCGACGATGCGGCCGTCGGCGATGCCGGCCAGCGCTTCGTCGAGCGGCATTTCCAGAACCTCGATGTCCTCGCCCTCCTCTGGAGCGCCGCCGCCGGCCGAAATGCGGTCGGCGGGCGAATAGCGGGCGATGAAGAACCAGAGCCGCTCGGTGACGCTGCCCGGACTCATGTAGGGTGAAAACAGCCGCTCGATCCTGTTCAACCGGTAACCCAGTTCTTCCTCGGCTTCCTTGCGGATGGCGGTTTCCGGATCGTTTTCGTCCAGCAATCCGGCACAGGCCTCGATCAGCGGTTCGCGGTGGCCAGTGACATAAGCGGGATAGCGGAACTGGCGCACCAGAAGCACGGTCGAACGCTGGGGGTCGTAGGGCAGGATCACCGCGCCGTCGCCGCGATCATAGGTCTGGCGAATCTGCGTCTCCCATTGTCCGTCACGCCGGCGATAGTCGAGCACGGTCTTCTTCAGAACCGCCCAGTCGTCGGAGAGAATCTCTTCCGAGCGGATACGAACGCGGTCTTCCATCTGACACCTCGAAGCTTGCTGGCGAACGCAGGCGTAGCCGCGAACCGGTACAGGCGCAATCGGGCCAGCGATTGGTGCAGCGCCCTTCACTGTCTCGTGTGTGGTATGGAAGGGTGCCATTGCCTAAATAGCGCATTCCCCTCCCCGGAGTTTCTTCATGACGACATCGCTTTTCCAGCCGATCACACTCGATGGCCTCACCTTTCCCAACCGCATCGCCGTGGCGCCGATGTGCCAGTATTCCGCCGAGGACGGGTCGGCCAGCGACTGGCATCTCTACCACTGGATGAACCTGGCCATGTCCGGCGCCGGCATGGTCACGGTGGAGATGACCGATGTCGAGCGGCGCGGACGCATCAGCCATGGCTGTCTCGGCCTCTATTCCGAAGACAATGAAGCAGCCGCGCGCCGCGCGCTGGACGCGGCCCGGCGCGTGGCCGCACCCGGCACGAAGTTCGGCACGCAACTGGCGCATGCTGGCCGCAAGGCCTCGAACCGCAAGCCCTGGGAAGGTGGCGGCCCATTGCAGCCAAACGAGGATCCCTGGCAGACCGTCTCGGCCTCGGCCATCGCCTACGACACCGGCTGGAACGTGCCGCACGCCCTGGACGACGAGGAAGTCCTGCAGCTCATCGAGCGGTTCGCGGAAGCCGCAAGGCGGGCCGAACGTGCCGGATTCGACTTCATCGAACTGCATGCGGCGCATGGCTACCTGATCTTCCAGTTCCTGTCGCCGCTGTCCAACCAGCGCACGGATCGCTGGGGCGGCTCGCTGGAAAACCGGATGCGTCTTGTCGTCGAGATCGCCAGGGCGGTGAAGAAAGCAGTGCCAAGGCTGATGCTCGGCGCACGGCTGTCGGTGAAGGACTGGGTCGATGGCGGCTTTGACGTCGAGGACGCGATCGAGGTGGCGAAAGCGCTGAAGGCCGAAGGCATCGCCTATCTCTGCTGCTCGAGCGGCGGCAATTCGCCATTGCAGAAATTGCCCACCGGGCCGGGCTATCAGGTGCATCTGGCGGAAGCCGTACGCAAGGGCGCCGGCATTCCAACCCGTGCGGTCGGCCTGATCGACGACCCGAAACAGGCCGAGGCTGTTATCGCCGAAGGTCGCGCCGACATGGTGGCGCTGGCGCGCGCCTTCCTCGCCGATCCGCGCTGGGGATGGCGTGCGGCGGCCACCTTCAGCGAAAAGATCCATCCGGCGCCGCAGCTCGCCCGCTCGGTGACGACGATGGAACATTGGATGAAGGCGGCGAGCTGATCGCCGTTCTCCCGAGACCAGCGCGCTCCTGCTTGTGGTCCCGGACGGTTTGCCAACGGCCCGCTTCAATTCTGGCCGCGAACTGCTACGCTGAGTGAGGCTGCGGCGGGCGCGGCCGGGCTTGGGAGGTAATCATGTCGTTCAGGGCATTCTTGCCGGCTGCGGCACTCGTGGCCGTGGCCGGATTTTGGCTCGGCTCTTCGACGCCGACCGTCGGGCAGTATTGCGAGGGTACGGTGTACGGCCTCTCCGGCCGCTACGATCTGGCGACCGGCAGCGGCTTTCTCGCCGTGCGCACACGGCCAAACTCGTCCTCACGGATGATCGGGCAGTTGTTCAACGGCGATCATACGGAGATCTTCGACCGGCGCGGCAACTGGTATCAGGTCGAAATCGGCGGCGGCACCGGCTGGGCGAATGCGCGCTGGCTACGCAACGACTGCGGCTACTGAGACGCCAATGCATTTAGTGCGCGCCGCGGAAGCGACGCGACCTTTGGGCGCAGACCAAAGGCCATTTTTGCAACCAAATTGGCTGCTTTGCGTTGCGGCCATGATGGACAACAAGCCTTTTGAAACACCCGTCGTGGTCGAGCTTGGTCATGTCGGCAAATATCGCCATATCCGCTCGACCCAGGAGGCAGCGGAGTGCCTGATGACTGTGTGGCCGCTCAATCGCGGGCCTCGTCATCGTGATGCCCTCGACACTTGCCTCAAAGTGCTGGAAGGTTATCGTTCGACAGCGGAAGCGCGCCGGGCACTGATCGAGGCCGCCAGGGAATCGGAAGTGCTGGTTCCCGACGACAAGCTGCCCGACGACCGGTTGCATTGAGCAGGCGGACCTTTAACTGGAGGTTTTGATGGCGAAGCTGACTTACAAGATCGTCGAGCATGACGGTGGCTGGGCCTACAAGGTCGGCTCAACCTTTTCGGAGACATTTCCCACCCATCAGGACGCGTTGCGCGCCGCCGAGATCGCTTCGGCCGAACAACAGGTGGCGGGTTCCACCGATGGCATCCAGTATGAGGACGCCGAGGGCAAATGGCACGAGGAACTCGCCGATGGCCGCGACCGGCCTCAGACCGAAATCTCGGATTGATATCCAGCCATGCGCCAGCGCCGGACGCCAGGAGAGATGGCGTCCGCCGGCCGGCGGCAAGCTTGCGACCAGCTATTTGCCGCAATACTGATCGTTGACGTTGCCTTGAGCATTCGCATCAGGGCCTGGCGTGGTCGAGGCACAAGGTCCGGCCGGACCAGGATTGCCGAGGGTGTTCAGTCCGGAGCCATCGCCGTTAATACTGCCGGTGGTAGTCCGGTCAATGGCAGAGGAATCCTCATTGCCGAACAGCCACCAACTGTGATGGTTGGGATAGGTATCGTCCGACGACTGGGCCATCGCCGATGTGGCGAGACCGATCGTCAGGACGGATGCTGCGAAAAGTTTCCTATACATTGAATTTACTCCGTATCTTGATCTTGGCCGCCTTGGGATGCGACACGGGGTAAACCTGACCGTCAGCCGAATGGTTCCCTGAAATTCTCGTGAAGTGGCGGTGATGCCGGGGTGACAAAAGCGCTCGCCGCCATGCGCTCGATGAAGGCGACGACTTGTTCAGGCGCGGCGAATTGCAGCATCCGTCATCACCGGATCCGAGCCGCGCACCTTATCCGCCCGCGATGCCGCCGCAAGGATGGCAAAAAACGGACTGACTTCGCGGGGGCGGTCGTTGATCGTACCCCGCGTCCCGAGAACAATCGGAAAGAGGCTTCTCCCGTCCTGGTCAAGCTACGCCAGCCACCGTAATCCAGGCGATATCCGTGTATGCTGGATCGTTCGCCGTTTGGGCGGCATTGCCGCCGCCCGTCGGTCGCGCTATTCAGACGGGCCGTCTGCCGGAGCCTTCCATGCCTGAAATCGTCACTGCCGCCATGCTTGTCATCGGCGATGAGATTCTGTCCGGCCGCACCAAGGACAAGAACATCGGCCACCTCGCCGATATCATGACGGCGATCGGCATCGATCTGAAGGAGGTGCGCATTGTTCCCGACGAGGAAGACGAGATCGTCGCGGCGGTGAATGCCGTGCGCGCACGCTATACCTATGTGTTCACAACCGGCGGCATCGGCCCGACACATGACGACATCACAGCCGATTCGATCGCCAAGGCGTTCGGCGTGCCTTGTGAATACGATGCCAAGGCCTATGCCCTGCTGGAGGCAAGCTATGCCGCACGCGGCATCGAATACACGGAGGCTCGCAAACGCATGGCGCGAATGCCGCGCGGCGCCGACCATATCGACAACCCGGTGTCCGTGGCGCCCGGTTTCCGCATCGGCAACGTCCATGTCATGGCCGGCGTGCCCTCGATCTTCCAGGCCATGCTCGACAATGTCGTCCCGACGCTGAGAGCCGGCAGCAAAATGCTGTCGGCCACGGTGCACTGCCCGTTCGGCGAGGGCCTTGTCGGCGGGCCATTGGGCGAGATCCAGAAAGCGCACCCGGATACGATCATCGGCTCCTACCCCAAATATGGCGACGGCAAATTCTGGACTGAACTGGTGGTTCGTGCCCGCAGCGCCGATGCGCTCGAGGCCGCGCGCGCCGACGTCGAGGCCATGGTGGCTGGCTTCGCCGGCAAGACGAGCTGATCCGGCCGGGCCGGAACCAAGAACGACGCCGCAACGTTTCCCTGCCGCGAGGCTCGTCACTCGCAAGGTTGAGGGATCATCATGCGTTTCAAGACCATCGTTGCCATTCTGCAGAACGAACAGGACGCCGAGCGGGTGCTCGACTGCGCCATCCCGCTTGCCAGCCGCTTCGAGAGCCATCTGATCGGCATTCATGCCGAGGCGCTCCCGGTGCCCTACACGTCGGCGACGGGTTTTCCCGATACGGAGTTCCTGCAGGTTTCCGCCGACATGAACCGGGAACGGGCCGAAAAACTCCAGGTTTTCTTCCTGAGGTGCATCGAGGATTCCGGCCTCTCCTTCGAATGGCGGAGCTTCGAGAGCTTCTCCGGCGACAGCGCGCTGACCGGCATTTCGAGCGTGCGCGCCGCCGATCTCATCATCGCCGCCCAACGCGAGACCGGCGGCGATCCGAGCGCAGACGTCGATACGCTGGTCTACGATGCCGGCCGGCCGGTGCTGGTGGTGCCGCATGCCGGTCCTCTCGTCACCACCTTCAAACGCGTTCTGCTCGCCTGGAACGGCAGCAAGGAGGCCGCCCGCGCCGCCTTTGATGCCCTGCCCTTCATCATCGAGGCCGAGAAAACCGACATACTGGTCATCGATCCACCCGATACGCTCGACGAAAGCCCGGAGGCCGCGGGCGCCGAAATAGCGTCGGCCCTGTCGCGCCACGGCGCCACCGTCAGTGTCTCGGTGCAGAAATCGGGCGGCACCTCGGTCGACGACATGATCCAGAACAGAATCGCGGAGACCGGCGCCGATCTCCTGGTGCTTGGCGCCTATAGCCACTCCTGGCTGCGCCAGCTTCTGTTCGGCGGGGTGACGCGCACGGTGCTGCGCACGGCGCAGGTAGCGGCCTTCCTGTCGCGATAAGTCCACAGCGATCGCTACCAGCCACCCTTGCCAAGCCCGGTGGTTTCCAGTTAATTCCGCGCGCATTCCCCTGTTTTCTTGCACGCGGCCCTCGCGTGCCGCGGAGTGCGCGAAAAATGTCCCTTCCCGAAAAAGCCTTTCCGGTCTCCTGGGACCAGTTCCATCGCGATGCCCGCGCGCTTGCCTGGCGGCTTGCCGGCACCAGCAAAGGCCAGTGGAAGGCTATCGTCTGCATCACGCGCGGTGGCCTGGTTCCGGCGGCGATCATCTCGCGCGAACTCGGCATCCGCGTCATCGAGACGGTCTGCGTCGCCTCCTATCACGACTACACCAGCCAGGGACAATTGCAGGTGCTGAAGGAGATCACGCCGGCCTTGCTGTCCGACGATGGCGCCGGCGTGCTGATCATCGACGACCTGACCGACACCGGAAAGACCGCCGGCATCGTGCGGGCAATGATGCCCAAGGCCCATTTCGCGACCGTCTACGCCAAGCCCAAGGGCCGGCCGCTGGTCGATACTTTCGTCACCGAGGTCAGCCAGGACACTTGGATCTATTTTCCCTGGGACATGGGCTTCACCTATCAGAAGCCGATCGCCGACGATCACGCCGGCTGATTCGCGGCAAGCCGTTTTTACCAATCAAGCCAGCGCCGACGACAATATTTGCTTGCGCGGACTGACCCGCCGACAAGATATCCTGCGAAATCGACCCTTGTTGACGGGAATCAGCCAGCGTGACCGAAGTTTTTACTTTTATTGGTCACAATTAGCCGTAAGATTCATGAGACGGCAAACGATTCTGGAGGCTGGGGCTAGCTTCTTCGATGTTGACAGGGCCAACGACGCGCAACCACCTTGCTGAAAGGGTCCGGAGACTCTTCGGCACGGCGCCGTGCCGTCTGCAGGTTGCCGCCCTGCCCTGGCGCGATGTCGGGAACGGCGTCGAGGTCATGCTGATCACTAGCCGCGATACTGGCCGCTGGGTGTTGCCGAAAGGCTGGCCGGAAGCCAAGGAGCCGCTCTGCGAAGCCGCCGCGCGCGAGGCCGCCGAAGAAGCCGGTTTGCGCGGCAACGTCTCTCATCTCGAAGCCGGCCGCTATTTCTATGCCAAGGTTCTGGCTTCGGGCGAAGAAGTGCCTTGCGAGGTGCTGGTGTTTCCGCTGCATGTCGACAAGATCGCCGACCGCTGGAAGGAAAAAAATTCCCGCACACGCAGGTGGGTCAGTTCCAGCGAGGCCGTGCGCATGGTCAATGAGCCCGACCTCTGTCAGATCATCGCCTATTTCTGCGCCGACCCGCGCAGGTTCTCCTGAGCGCACGTGTATCGCGGCAGATTCACAACTATGTGATGCACCGCGTGTGAATGGTTTGCTAATTTTTCTTCGATAGAAATGGGCCAGTCTGGCGCGTTTCATCGATGGCGAATCCTGTAAACCCATTTCAGCAAAAGTCCCCTGAGCCGCAGCGCGAGCATCGGCCACGCGTGCTCAAAGGTGGAACGATCATCACCGGGATCCGGAATTCAGAAATCGGTTGCATGGTGCGCGACCAGCATGCGGGCGGCGCCGAACTGAAAATCCCGCTCGAGTCCCGGGTTCCCGACCAATTCCTTCTTTATGTGCCGCTCGACGGCGTCGCCTATCGCTGCGAAGTCCGCTGGCGCCGCAATGACCGGATCGGCGTACAGTTCACCGGTACCGAGCCCAAGCCGAAGCGACACTACGGCTGACTCCCTGCGCATCCGCTTGCCGGGCTTTTTGAACCCGCCGGACAGTCTTGACGCAGCCCGCGTAGGCGGACCCGTGTTCGCAAATGCTTGCCGCCGGAAAATGGCCGCCACAGCGGCCCATTCTATCCCCGTTATCCACATGTGTGACACACAAGATGTTGGGGTCACAAAAGCTACGCAAACGAATCCTTGACGGCTCGAAACGAGTCGCCTTTTATAGGCCATGCGCTCCTGTTGAGAGCGCGACCGGAAAGTTCTGAGCCCGGTCTTTTTCCCGGATTATGTGCGTTTTGCCCGCATTTCCGCCTGTTTACGAGGCCGGCGGAAGCGTTGGGATCGTGGGGTGGTGGGGCGACGAAAGGGAGAATTGTCGGACTGGAATAAATTGTCTGTTAACACTATATTTAGTGTTTGCAGGCAGGTTCGACGCTAGATAGTGTGAATTCCCTCAGGTGAGGGAATCGAAAAATTCAGTTTTGAGGGACCCGCGGGGTCGGTTGGCAGCCTCGGCAAACGCTCGGCAAGGCGTTTTGTCGTGTGCGTGGCCGCGCCCGCGAAGAGGAGATGCCGGCATTGTTCGCAATGCCGGCAAACGGCGGACTGCGCGTTTCGTCTTTTGGGGGCAGAAATCCCCCGATGAAAGCGCTATATATAGACAAAAGGGACCGGACCAATGCGCATCGAGCGTCGTTTCACCAAGCCAGGACATGCAGGCCAAGAAGGGGCCGCTTATGCGGAGATCGAATTCCGCAAGGCGCTTTCCGAGATCAAGAATCCGGATGGCTCGGTGGTGTTCCGCTTGGACAACATCGATGTGCCGGCGCAGTTCTCCCAGGTCGCCGCCGACATCCTGGCCCAGAAATACTTCCGCAAGGCCGGCGTCCCCGCGCGCCTGAAGAAGGTCGAGGAGAACGACGTCCCCTCTTTCCTGTGGCGCTCCGTCGCCGATGAGGCCGAGCTCGCCAAGCTGCCGGAGGCTGAGCGCTACGGTTCCGAGATCGACGCCCGCCAGGTCTTCGACCGGCTGGCCGGCACCTGGACCTATTGGGGCTGGAAGGGCGGCTACTTCAAGGCGTCGGAGGAAGATGCGCGCGCCTTCCGCGACGAGCTTGCCTATATGCTGGCCACCCAGCGCGTCGCGCCGAATTCGCCGCAGTGGTTCAACACCGGCCTGCACTGGGCCTACGGCATCGACGGCCCGAGCCAGGGTCACTTCTATGTCGATCCCTTCACTGGCAAGCTGACCAAGTCGAAATCCTCCTACGAGCATCCGCAGCCGCATGCCTGCTTCATCCAGGGCGTGCAGGACGACCTCGTCAACGAGGGCGGTATCATGGATCTGTGGGTGCGTGAGGCGCGCCTATTCAAATATGGCTCCGGCACCGGCTCGAACTTCTCGCTGCTGCGCGGCGAAGGCGAAAAGCTGTCCGGCGGCGGCCGCTCGTCCGGCCTGATGAGCTTCCTCAAGATCGGCGACCGTGCGGCGGGCGCCATCAAGTCGGGCGGCACGACGCGCCGCGCGGCGAAAATGGTCATCGTCGACGCCGACCACCCCGACATTGAGGAATTCATCGACTGGAAGGTCAATGAAGAGCAGAAGGTCGCCTCGCTGGTGACCGGCTCCAAGATCGTCAAGAAGCATCTCGAAGCGATCATGAAGGCCTGCGTCAACTGCGAAGGCCATGACGACGACTGCTTCGATCCGGCCGTCAACACGGCGCTGAAGCGCGAAATCAAGGCGGCCAAGAAGTCGGCGGTGCCGGAGAACTACATCTACCGCGTCATCCAGTTCGCCAAGCAGGGCTACACCTCGATGTCGTTCAAGACCTACGACACCGACTGGGATTCTGACGCCTACCTGACGGTTTCGGGCCAGAACTCCAACAATTCGGTGTCGCTGAAGGACAATTTCCTGCGCGCCGTCGAGACCGACGCCGACTGGCACCTGACCGCCCGCAAGGACGGCAAGGTCTTGAAGACGCTGAAGGCGCGGGACCTCTGGGAAAAGATCGGCTACGCCGCCTGGGCTTCCGCCGATCCCGGCCTGCATTTCAACACGACGATGAACGACTGGCACACCTGCGCCTCCGCCGGTGCGATCCGGGCTTCCAACCCGTGCTCGGAATACATGTTCCTCGACGACACGGCCTGCAATCTCGCCTCGATCAATTTGCTCCCCTACCGCAACGCCGACGGCACGATCGATATCGCTGCCTACGAGCACACCGTGCGGCTGTGGACCATGGTTCTCGAAATCTCGGTGATGATGGCGCAGTTCCCGTCGAAGGAAATCGCCAAGCTTTCCTACGACTACCGCACGCTGGGCCTCGGCTACGCCAATATCGGCGGCCTGCTGATGACCTCGGGCATTCCCTACGATTCCGACGAAGGCCGCGCCATCTGCGCCGCGCTGACCGCGATCATGACCGGCGTCGCCTACTCGACCTCGGCGGAAATGGCGTCCGAGCTCGGCGCCTTCCCCGATTATGACCGCAACGCCCAGAACATGCTGCGCGTCATGCGCAACCATCGCCGCGCCGCCTATGGCGACAAGGACGGTTACGAAAAACTCGCCGTCAATCCGGTGCCTCTCGTGGCGTCGGACCTGAAGCAGCAGGATTTGGCCACCCACGCCAAGGCCGCCTGGGACCGCGCCATCGAACTCGGCGAGGAGCACGGCTACCGCAACGCGCAGGCGACTGTGATCGCGCCGACCGGCACGATCGGCCTGGTCATGGATTGCGACACCACCGGCATCGAGCCCGACTTCGCCCTGGTGAAGTTCAAGAAGCTCGCCGGCGGCGGCTATTTCAAGATCATCAACCGCGCCGTGCCGGAAGCGCTGCGCACGCTCGGTTACTCCGAGAGCCAGATCGCCGAGATCGAGGCCTACGCCGTCGGCCACGGCAATCTCAACCAGGCGCCGGCCGTCAACCCCGGCTCGCTCAAGGCCAAGGGCTTCACCGACGACAAGATCGCGGCGCTCAACGCCGCGCTGAAGTCGGCCTTCGACATCAAGTTCGTCTTCAACCAGTGGACGCTCGGCGCCGACTGGGTGAAGGAGACTTTCGGCTTCACCGACGAACAGCTCAACGACTTCTCGTTCGAGATGCTGCCGGCGCTGGGTTTCTCCCGGAAGGACATCGAGGCCGCCAACATCCATGTCTGCGGTGCGATGACGCTGGAAGGCGCGCCCTTCCTCAAGGCCGAACACCTCGCCGTGTTCGATTGTGCCAGCCCCTGCGGCAAGATCGGCAAGCGCTCGCTTTCGATCAACAGCCACATCCAGATGATGGCGGCGGCGCAGCCCTTCATCTCCGGCGCCATCTCCAAGACCATCAACATGCCGAACGACGCGACGGTGGAGGACGCCAAGAGCGCCTACATGTTGTCCTGGAAGCTGGCGCTGAAGGCCAACGCGCTCTACCGCGACGGCTCGAAGCTGTCGCAGCCGCTCAATGCCTCGCTGCTCGCCGATGGCGAGGAGGATGAGGACGATGCGGTCGAGCAGCTGATCCAGGCACCGGCGGCGGCGCGCGCGGCGCAGATCACCGAGCGCATCGTCGAGCGCATCATCGAACGCGTGTCGCGCGAGCAGGAAAAGCTGCCCGGCCGCCGCAAGGGTTACACGCAGAAGGCCAAGATCGGTGGCAACACCATCTTCCTGCGCACCGGCGAGTATGACGATGGCCGTCTCGGCGAAATCTTCATCGACATGAACAAGGAAGGCGCCACGCTGCGTGGCCTTCTCAACAATTTCGCCATCGCGATCTCGCTCGGCCTGCAATATGGCGTGCCGCTCGACGAATACGTGCACGCCTTCACCTTCACCAAGTTCGAGCCGGCCGGCATGGTCATCGGCAACGATGCCATCAAGAGCGCGACGTCGATCCTCGACTACGTGTTCCGGGAACTGGCCATCTCCTATCTCGGCCGCAACGATCTCGCCCATGTCGACCAGTCGGACTTCTCCAACACCGCGCTTGGCCGCGGCATCAGCGAAGGCAAGACCGACGCCGTCTCCAAGGGCCTGACCCGCGGCTCGCCGGTGAAGCTGGTTTCGAGGGCAGGCGAGCCGAAAGGTTTTGCCGGTTCCTCCGGCACCCCTGCCCGCTCGGCGCCGACAGCCTTCTCCGGCTCCAACGTGCTGGCGCTGAAGCCGGCGAGCGACGAGGCGGTCGCCTACAAGCGCGACTATGAGGAGCGGGCCAAGGAGCTGGCGGAAGACATCGCCTTCGAGGAAGCGGCCTCCGATGCCTCAACTGATACCACCGCGGCGCTGTTCACCGATACGGCGGCCCATGAAGCGGCCGAAGCGAAGAAACTCGCCGCCGACCGCCGCGCCAAATCGCTGCTCCAGGGCTACACCGGCAATTCCTGCTCCGAGTGCCAGAATTTTACGATGGTGCGGAACGGGACATGCGAGAAGTGCGATACGTGCGGCGCCACGAGCGGGTGCAGCTGAGTTTATTCACGTGACGGTGGAGGATGCAAACCCGCGCGTACGGTGCGGGTTTGTTGATGGTAGGTTGTAATGAGCAACTGTGAGTGCTCTTTTTGCAAAAATGAGAATGAATTTACGTTCCCTCGCGAGCTTCTAGCCCGAATGTCGAAGGGAAAAGTCGCCATTTTTGCAGGCGCAGGAATAAGTACAGAGAACCGAGATCATGGCGTTTATCGATAGCTCCAAGCGACGTGTCATAAAAATACATGGTTCAATTACTAATTATGGATCCATTCTCGCTACATCGGAGGATTACGCTCAATCGTTAAAACGATTACGCAATGGAGCTATCGGCGCGTATCTAAAGAATATTATCACCCAGAAGACAATAATCTACACAGGATACTCTTTAAAAGATCCAAATTATTTAAAACTCGTGCAATCGATGGCGAAAATTATGGGGCCCTTTTCTCGGTCATCTTATTACGTTTCACCACACATAGATCATGACTACCTACGATCTACTGGATTGAATTTGATACCCATTGAGACCGATGGCACCTTCTTTTTGGAGCAGTTTCGCTCTCACTACAATTCCCAGCTTGGCGTCGAAAAAATTATTAGCGAGGAGGCCTTTGACAACTGCGAAGACCTCCTTGTTGAGGTAAATTCATATCATTCTTATACCGCAGATAAATTCCTAGAAACGAATAACAGACTGCTCATACTGGCACTATCCTACCAAGACGGCCTTCAAGACGCATTGATGCGAATAAAGGACCGACGAGCGAGCGGCGAGTATTATCACTCAGGCCATGTGCAGGCTCTTGTTCACGGCTATGAGGCCAAGATAGAACAATATAAGTCAGAGAATAATCTGTGGGACGCTTGCTACTGCCGCGGATATCAGAATGGGTTGCTATTCCTGCTTTCAGATGAGTATGAGGTCAGACCTCCGATTGTCGATCTCATTTTTGACGAAGCGGTCGATACGACGCCCAAAATTGTGCGATTTTCGCGAAAGAAGATTCCAACGTCGGTCTCGTGTGAGATCGAAAAGATTTTTTTCCAACTTGGAAGTGATCTGATCCCAGAGCATATGCCTTACGTGTGACTGACATTTCCCAGCCAAGTCCAGTTCCGCGTCCGTCTTCATCCATGTTGTATTGTCACCGCTGTAACCACGTCGAGGCCAAGTGCCAACTTGCCCCATCTGCACCTAGGCGGCGAGCCCGATACTTTTTTGTCCGTCAGCCTTTCCCAAACGCGCATTTGTCGATGGGCGGGCGCGAGGCGCAGGTTCGCCCGCCACAGCGGGAATCGATGCAGACGCAAGCCGGGCGCAGGTCAAGCTGATCAGCCCCATCGCGCTAGTTTCCAGGCGTCGGCAACCAGTGGCTGGCCGCCTTGACCTCTCGCCATTTCAGGAAGGTGACGATCGACAGCATGCCGGCGACCGTGCGGGCAAAGCCAACCAATAGAAATTTGAGCTCCAACTCGTCCCCCGACGACCAAGGGTGCAGCAGCCCGCATATAGACAGCACGGCGCCGGAAATGTCCCGTCTATTCGCAAGATCGGGAAATGAACGCCGGCAACGCCATCCGCACGACGACGTGATAAAACGGCTACTTGACGATCGACCCGATCGGATAAAATCCAGGAAGACAACAGCCGGGACGATGCGCATGAGTGACAAAGCAGACGACGAAACCGATATCGTGAACCAGCTCGCCTATGTCAGGGCCGATCCGACCCAGCACGACACGCTGACGCTTCTCGCCATGATCGATGCCGCCATCGCCGAGATCATGAGCCTGAGGACGCGGCTGCGGCTGAGCGAGGAAAAGAACGCCGGAAGCAACCAGTTCCGATAGGCTGGGAATGAGCGCCCGGGCGGTGGACGGTATCCGGCCCTAGTCCGAGTCAGCCATCATCTGCCGGCCGCCGCCGCCAGCCCAGGCGCGCCATTGCCGCTCATCGCCATGGAAGACGTTGAGATCGATGCGGCCGGTCACGCCATGCGACAGGCCGGAGCCGGAATACTGCCAGAACAGCCACTTGCGATCGGGATAGACCTTTGACGGGTGCCGGGCCACAGCGCGCAGCCAGAACGGGTAGTCCGGGAAGGCGCCCTGAAGGTTGTCGCGATAGAAATCGGGCGCCGTGTAGATGATCGGCCGCTGGCCGTAGTGGCGCTCCAGCTTGTCCATGAACACCTGCATCTTCTCCAGCACCTTTTCGCGCGACGGGCGCCGCTGGCAGCTGGAGTCGCCGTTCCATTCGACGTCGATCACCGGCGGCAGCGCGCCCTCCACCTTCGGCACGTTGCGGATGAACCAATCGGCCTGCTCGCCGGCGGTGCGACACCAGTAGAAGAAGTGATACGCGCCGCGCTTCAGGCCGGCGGCGTCGGCGCCGCGCCAGTTCCTGGTGAACATCGGGTCGAGATGGTCGCCGCCGTCGGTCGCCTTGATGTAGGCGAAGTTGGCGCCCTGGGTGCGCAGCTTCTCCCAATTCACGTCGCCTTGCCAGCGCGACACGTCGACACCATGCACGGCAAGGTGACGGGGCGACGAGCGGCCGAAATTGATCGGCTTGGCATCGCGGAAGCCGTAGCGCGTGACCGGGCCTGCAAGCATGGGCGGCGCCGCCCGCGACAACAGTTTCGGCGGCGACACCAGGGCAGCCTCCTCGATCGGCGGCTCGACGCTGTCGGGCAGTTCGGGTGCGGGAAACGCCACCGTCTCTTCCTCCGCAAGGCCGAAGGGCCGAGCGGTGTCGTCCTCGGGCGCAACCTCAACCCGATTGCGCGCCGCGTTTGCCTTGGCCACCGGAACGGATGTGATCGGCGCGCTTGGCCGCACCACCGAACTGGTCGTCTCATTGGACGGCTTCTGCATGTCGAGCGCGTCCATGCCCGATGTCGACGAACAGCCGGCAAGGCACAGCGATGCGATCACGAAACTGATGACGCCTGGTAACCGCATCTGGACCTGTACTCAAACACAACAGACCGAAGGCGACGGCCGACGGACAACCAGACGAGTTATGAACGAGAAATTACCAATAAAGTTTGAATCAAGTTTTTTACCATGGCTGTGGCCCCTTTCAGACAGTCGCAGGAAGCGGCCCGGCCAAGCCTTGACAGCGCCATGATATGGCTGTTGAGAACGGTATGCGGCGTATGCGCCGGCGTTCCCATGAATCTCGAAAAGGCGCCGGGCCACGCGGCTGGCTCGTCAATGACAAGCTCGACCAACTCAGGAGCCTGCTCGACAGCGGCAGCTGAGCAATACTTTCAAAGGGAAGCTTGCGTGCAGTCGTTCATCGACCAGAGCGTTTCTTTCATCGAAACCCATCAGGCCTGGGCGGGCCTCGTGGTCGGATTGCTGGCCTTCGGCGAATCGCTGGTGCTGGTCGGCATCCTGTTGCCCGGCACCACGGTGCTGATCATCGTCGGCGGCCTGGTGGGTGCCGGTATCGTCCAGCCACTGCCGGTCCTCCTCGCCGCGATGATCGGCGCGGCGCTCGGGGACACCATCTCCTTCTTTCTCGGCAAATGGCTCGGGCGCGGCGTCGTCCACAAATGGCCGCTCAACCGCTATCGCCGCGAGATAGCCAGGGCGCGCCTGTTCTTCCATCGCTACGGTTTCGCCGCGGTTTTCGTCGGCCGCTTCTTCGGTCCGGTGCGTGCCACCGTGCCGCTGGTCGCGGGCATGATGGGGATGAATAGGCGCCGCTTCCAGATCGCCAACATCCTGTCGGCGATCATCTGGGCGCCGGTCGTGCTGTCGCCTGGGTGGCTGGTGGCGAAAGGGGCCGACAATCTGCCTGAGCTCGACGCAACCAGCCTGTTCGGCCTGGCGGTGATCGCGGCCATGGCGGCGGCGATCATCGTCGTCGTTATTGTCATCAGACTGCGCGGCAGGCGCGATACCCGGGCTTAGGGCGTTCAGCCGCGCTTCCTGAAGACGCCGATCATCGGCCCCAGGTTCCAGTAGTCGTCGTTGCGGCCGAGGGCCGGAGCGAGCAGGCTCGATATCGTGCCGTCGAGAAAGAGCGCGTTGTCGCAGCCGAGCACGTCGCGAAACAGGCGGGCGAAGGCATGGAACGTCACCGTGCCGTTCGAGATGGCAAAGACGGCAACCCCATCCTTTCGCACTCCGACGCCGTCGCGGCTCTTGCGCGACGTGCCGTCGGACCGGAATTTCGGGTGAAGCTGGCCGTCGATCACCAGCATTGGCCCTGATTGCGTCGCATAGTCGGTGGCTGGCCGCTGCCTGACGAAGTCCCTGGTCGCCCGGACCGCGGCCTTGCCGCCGCCGACGTAGAAGATGCCATTCGGCTGCAGCGAAAAGTTGCCGCTTCCCGAGCCCGTCTTCACACCGGCCATTTCCTGGCCGCGTTCGACATAGAGGCCGACCGGCCTGAGGTCCGGATGATACATGCCGCCATTGATGGCAAACAACATGGTACGGCCGGCCGTGCGCTGGGCGCTGTCGAGATTGTGCAGCGATTGAAAAGGCTTGCCCGCCGGGTCTTTCCAGAACAGTTCGATCGAATACAGTTTCGGATCGACCTCGCAGACGAGAAAGCTCGCGGCCTCGAAGGCGACGTCACGGCAAGGCGGCACCGAAGCGAACCACTGGCCGAATGCCATCATCGTGGCGACCGCGTGGGGCAACGCGCCCTTGACCAAGGTCAGCAACAAGGGCGCAGAATGCAGGAGAGTCAAAAAATCCATGCGCGTTCCGGATTGTCGGTCCCAACGAATTCTCGTGGATAGCACCGCTTGCCGGCACGATGAAGGATTTGCTCGAGGAGAAGCGTGGACTACGGCCCGACGGCTATTTCACGGCGCTGACCAGCTTCTCTTCGCCGGCAAGAATGGAGACCCAGTGCCCGGTGTCGTCGCTCGCCTGTCTTTTCAGATAGCGATATGGCGTCTGGTTCCAGAGACGAACCTTGTCGACGAGATTGTCGAGGATGAAGTCGCCCTTGTCGGTACGCACCGTCAGCACGGCGTGGCCTTCGCCGTCCGGCTTGCGAACCACCGTCATCAGGAGGTTGGCTATGGCAATGCCCAGGCTGTTGAGCTCGCGCCGCTTTTCCAACGCGTAATCCTCGCAATCACCGAAGCCATTGTCCGGATAGGCCCACCATTCCTCCTTGCCGTAATTGTCCATGTCGCTCATCGGCTTGACGCGTGCGTTGACCGAAAGGTTCACGGCGCTGATCTCCCGCGACAGCTTGGCGGTCAGTCGTGCCGGCTCGCTGTCGGGTGAACGGATCAAGCACTCGGCGGAATGGATCTTGCAAAAATCATAGTGGCCGATCGGCTGGGAGGCCGAGCCGCCGATAACCATGGAAACGGGAGCCGTGTAGGCGGAACTCGCCGCCGAACAGAAAGCAATCAGGCCAATCGCGAGCCCCAGCCCCTTCGCCTTCCGGCGCCAACCCATCGAGGATGCCATCCGGCCCCGCCCATCTGTTTTGTTAACAGAACGTTAAGGGCGGATGTTGCCGGAAGTCAATGAAGGCGTCCGATCACATCTTCGGGCACGGGTTCATGTCCTCCTGGCGGTTGCAGCCGCGCAACACCGGGGGCGTGCCGATCCGGCCTAGGCAAGCCATCCCGTTGCCACGCCGAGCAGCAGGACAACCCCGAGCACGCCGCGATAGATGACGAAGGGCCAGGCGGAGAAGCGTTCGAGCACGCGCATCAGGCCCCAGATGGCAAAGAAGGCCGATATAGAGGCCACGAGCAGCCCCAGGCCTAGAACCGACCATCCATGGGCATCGAGATGCACCTTGTGCAGTTCCCACAATTCCTTGAGGCCGGCGAGCGCGATGGCCGGCAGCCCGAGCAGGAACGAGAAACGGGCCGCCTCCGCCCGCTTGAAGCCAAGCCCCAATGCCGCCGTCAGGGTCGAGCCGGAACGGGAAACTCCGGGTATCAAGGCGCCGATCTGCGCGATGCCGACCAGCAGTGCATCGGCCAGCGACGCGTCGGCCATGGTGCGCCGGTGACGGGCAAGGATTTCCGCCAGCCCCAGCAGGACCGCCATGGCGATGCAGGCCCAGCCAATCACGCTCAGGCTGCGCAACGGCGAATTGCAGGTGTTGAGAACGCCCGAGAGAGCCACACCGGCGATGACGATGGGGATCGTCGCCAGCACGATCCACAGCGCCAGGCGGAAATGCCGGTCGGCAAAATCGCGGCGCGTGAGGGCGTCGAGTGACCCGAACAGAAGATCCCTCACATCGGCCCAGAAATAGCTGACCACGGCGGCTAGAGCCGCCAGTTGCATGGCGGCGGAGAAGGCGGAGCCCGGATCCT
Organism: Mesorhizobium sp. ES1-3; assembly: GCF_020164795.1. Lineage (NCBI taxonomy): Bacteria > Pseudomonadati > Pseudomonadota > Alphaproteobacteria > Hyphomicrobiales > Phyllobacteriaceae > Mesorhizobium > Mesorhizobium sp. ES1-3. The sequence continues at coordinate 164,790 of NZ_JAIUGW010000009.1, read as the reverse complement.
GCCAGCCGAGCACCGCCGGCACGATGCGCATATGGGCGGTCGAAGAAATCGGCAGCAGTTCGGTGATGCCTTGCACAAGGCCGAGGAATGCGACCTTGGCAAATCCAAGGCCGACAAAGCCCGTGTCGACGCCTTGCGTGCAGATATCAGCCATGTCGGGTTCCATGCGGGAGAGATCGGACTTGCGAAGGCACGATCGGCGGCGATCGGAGCCGGACAAGCCATACCGTCATGCTGCGGAGAATCAATTTACGGATTTGTAAGCTGGCACCGCCGCGTCAGGCGCGTACGGTTCAAACCGGCCCGAAGGGCCGGCGATGCTCCCATGGGTGAGGTTGACAAGACGATTACGGGCACAGCCACAGTTTCTGGCAGGTCCTGGCGATCACATGCGCGGGCGGCACGACAGGCTCCTCAGCGGACGGCCGGCGAGCCCGTTCGAGCAGCATGCGCACTTGTTCCGGGCGCACTTGGTCGCGCTCCATCACAAGCAGGACCATCGGGTCGCTCAAAAGCTCGTCCAGGGTGCTGATGCTGTCGCTCATCCGTCGTCTCCTCGAATGCCGGGCCCGCGACGCTTAGATAGGGTGACAAAGATGGCCCGCCAATGACGCTTTGCCGGCTATCGCGTGTCTCTTTGGGTTATTTTTTGGTCATCCTGGGGCAAGTCCTCTCCTGTCGACGGGAAGGAGAAAGCCTAGGCCGGCGGAGCGCCTTCATATTGCGGCAGGCCGTCATCCAGCATCACCCAAGGCTGCTTCGAGGTGGTCCAGATGTGCATCTGGGGCCGGAACAGCGACGGGTCGTCGAGCGAACCGGTCGTGACGCCGATGATGCCGGCCGAATCGCGCCGCGAAAACATCGTCGTGCCGCAGCTGGGGCAAAAACCGCGCTCGAGGTCCGGCGAGGTATTGACCGTGGCCAACGGACCCTCGACCGTCACATCGTCGATGCGGAACAGAACGCGCGCATTGAAGGCCGCGCCGATCGCCTTCTGGCAGAGCCGGCAATGACAGATGCGCTCGTTGATGGGGCCGGCGTCGGTGCGGTAGCGCACCGCCCTGCACAGGCATCCGCCCTCATATTTTGTCATCGCCTGGATCCATTGTTGGAGTGAACAGGCGGCAAGGTAGCGGCGAAGCCGATTGGGTCAATTGAAAAGCTTTGATACAAGGTCATCGATTATCGTGATGTGGCAGGACCGTGATGACAGCGGACATCGAAACAATCGGCATTGCGGCTCTGTTCGGACCGCCCTCGCCCGCCCGCGACCGCTGCGACGCCAGGATCATGGCCGCCGCGGCCGGCATCGGTTTCATGGCGGTCCGGGATTTTCCCGGCGATGACTGGCTGACGCCGGACAAGCGCGCGCAATTGCTGCGCATCTTCGCGCTTCCCGATGCCGGGAAGCAGGAATTGCTGCGCTGGAATTTCGATCACACGAAGAAGAATTTCTACCGCGGCTGGTTTCCGCTGCAGCCGCAAGCCGTTTCCTACAAGGAAGGTATCGACATGGGGCCGGACCTTGCCGACGCGGCGCGACTGTCAGCCTCCGACGATCCCCTGTGTGAGCCGACACCATTGCCAGCCGAAAATGCGCTGCCCGGCTGGCGTACCGCCGCAGCCGACTACTATCGCGCGATGGAGACGGTCGGCACCATGCTGATGCGGTCGATCGCTCGCGGACTTGGCCTGCCTGAACTGATCTTCGATGCCTATTTCGATGGTGGCATCTCGACGCTGCGCCTGATCCGCTATCCCCTGCGCGACGCCAATGCCGGCGTCGACACAAACGGGCCGGAGTTTTCGGTGATCCACAAGGGCGAGACGCGCACCATCGTCGGCCGCGAACATGCCGATTCAGGCTTCGTCACCTTGCTGGCGCAGGACGGCGTCGAGGGCCTGCAGGCAAAGAACCTCGCCGGCGAATGGATCGACGTGCCTCCAGCCAACGGCACGCTGGCGGTCAATTTCGGCCAGTTGCTGGAACGCTGGACCGGCGGCCGCGTGCGGGCGACACGGCACCGGGTCATTGCGCCGAAAACGGTGCGGTTCTCGATCCCGTTCTTCTACGAGCCGCGCGTCGATGCGGAAATCTCGCCTCTGCCATTGGACGACGCCGAACCGTTCGAGCCGTTTCTCTACGGTGACTATCTCTGGGAGTCGGCGACGAACTTCGTCGAGATGAGCGGCATCAAGCATCTGAGGCAGCCGCGCCGAGCCAAGGCTTCCTGAGCGACACGCAGGCCGTCTCGCTGGAGACGGCCTGCGGAGATGGCAGGGTCAGGTTTGCGTCCCAAGGACGAGCCGAGCCAACGCGACCCGAAATCGCCGGTGAAAAATTCTGGACACTTTGAGTGCTGCAGAGGAGGCGCGCGTCAGTGACGTTTGGCGTGCACCAGATAGGCGTCGATCTCCGACTCGCCGAGCCACTTGGCTGCCTCCAGACGATGCAGTCCTTCGACAAGTATGTGCCGCTTGCCGTCGTGGCGGACCTGGATCGGCGTCTTCATACCGTTTTCCAGTATATCCTCGGCCAGATGCCGGACGGTCTCGGGATGCAGCGTCTTCTTGCGCGCGGTGGGCACATAGATGTCGTCGACCTTGACCTTTTGCACCCTGAGCATGCCTGTCCCCGTGGCGGAGCCGCCGCCATCTTTCCTGAGATAGTCGGTTTGCCGAGCGCGGCCAAGAGTGCGGCTAACGAATGCTGGCATGATCGTTTCCATTTGACGCCTGGCCGGCGGATCGCCGAAATGGCGCCTCCGATGGTCCAGGGCTTCATGATCAATCCGCCGACCGAATTTCCCGATTTCGGGCTGACGCCCGAGCAACGCCGCCATGCCGTGCGCGGCCACTATTACGAATGGCCAGGCATGGATGGCGAACGCGGCGAGATCTGGTGTTACAGCGACCGGTTTTCGTACCGTGCCGGCGAGACGGTTACGCTGCATGTCAGTTCGACCGCTCCGTCCTTCGGCATCACGATCGTTCGGGACGGCGGCACCGAGACGAAAGTGTTCGAGAAGTCGGGCATCGCGGCGCGCTGGCAAGACAGCCCGGATCAATGCTCGGCCGAAGGTTGCGGCTGGCAAGCCTCCTTCGAATTTTGCGTCGGAAGCGACTGGTCGTCCGGCGCCTACCGAGTGACCCTGACCGCGGACGGGCGCGACGGCAAGCCGATCCAAAGTCACCACATTTTTATCGTTTCTCCCCAGCCCGGCAAGAAACCCGGCCGCGTGCTGCAGGTGGCGGCGACGGGCACATGGCTTGCCTACAACACCTGGGGAGGCTCCAACCACTATCAGGGCATCACCGGGCCCGACCGCAACCAGTACTCGCCCATCGTGTCGACGCAGCGCCCCTGGTGCCGCGGCTTCGTCGTGCTGCCCGGGGATGCGCCACGCGTGCCATTGGAGGTCGCGGTGCCGCCGAAGACCGTGCCGCGGTATCCGCACATGGAGTGGGCGCTCGCCACCGGTCATTCGAAGAAATACGCCTCGTCAGGTTGGGCCAGCTACGACAGCCATTTTTTTCGCTTCGCCGAACGATCCGGCTACGGCGTCGATCTCGCCAGCCAGAACGAACTGCATTTTTCGCCCGAGATTCTCGACGGCTACGACTGCGCGGTCTTCGTCGGCCATGACGAATACTGGACCTGGGAGATGCGCGACGCGGTGGACAGTTACGTCGAACGCGGCGGTCATGCGGCGCGTTTTGCCGGCAATTTCATGTGGCAGACGCGGCTGGAGGACGAGGGCCGCCGGCAGGTCTGCTACAAATACCGCGCCCGGGCCGAAGACCCGGCCTATCGCGGCGGCGACGTGACGCGCGCCACCAATTCCTGGGAAGCGCCCGAGATCGGCCGGCCGGGTTCGGCCACCTTCGGGCTCAACGCCACACGCGGTGTCTATGCCGGCTGGGGCGGCTGCGCGCCGCGCGGCGTGCGCGGTTTTCCGGTCTACCGGCCCGAGCATTGGGCCTTTGCCGGCACCGGCATCTATTACGGCGACCTGCTCGGCGCCGACAGCCATGTCTATGGCTATGAGGTCGACGGGCTCGATTTCGAGCTACGCGGCGGCCTGCCCTACCCGACCGCGACCAGCGGTGCGCCCGATGGCTTGCAGGTGCTGGCCGTCGGTATGGCAAGCCAGGTCGAGGAAAGCGCCGACATCCCGGTCGAGGACCAGTTCCTCACCAACGAGGATGGCCGCTTCACCGCCGAAACTTTGTTCGGCGAGGCGAGCGACGCCAATCTCGAAAAGGTCAAACGCGGCAATGGCATGATCGTCAATTTTCCACGCGGCAAGGGCGACGTGTTCCACGCCGGAAGCTGCGAATGGGTCGCCGGCCTGCTAAGACAAGACCCGATGGTCGAACGGGTTACCCAGAATGTCCTCGATCGCTTTCTTGGAAAGTCCTGACATGTCGAAAGTCCAGCCTGCCGTTCAAGACACCGATGCCCGGCGCCAATCGCATCTGTTCTACCTCTCCAGCCTACGCCGGCCGCTGATCGACCGCGCCGAAGGCATCTACATGTGGACGCAGGATGGCCGCCGTTTCATCGACGGATCGAGCGGCCCGATGGTCGCCAATATCGGCCATTCCAACCGCAATGTGCTCGACGCCATGAAGCGGCAGATGGACCGCGCCACGTTCGCCTACCGGCTGCATTTCGAGAACGAGCCGGCGGAAGAATTGGCGCGCGAACTTGCCGGCAAGCTGCCGGAAGGCATGGACCGCATCTTCTTCGTCTCCGGCGGTTCGGAAGCGACGGAATCCTGCATCAAGCTGGCGCGGCAATGGGCCGTGGCCACCGGCCAACCCAGTCGCTGGAAAGTGATCACCCGCTTCCCTTCCTATCATGGCGGTACGCTGGGGTCGCTTTCGATCACCGGCGACGATGCGCTGGCCGAGACTTTTACGCCGATGATGCGGGTGATGCCGACCGTGCCGGCACCGACCGCCTGGCGCGCACGCGACAATCTCTCGATGGAGCAGCGCGGTGTGCGTTATGCCGACATGCTGGAGGAGAAGATCCTCGCCGAAGGTCCAGAGAGCGTCGTCGCCTTCATCATGGAGCCGATCGGCGGCGCGGCGACCGCTGCGCTTGTCGCGCCGGACAGCTACTATGCGCGCATCCGCGAGATCTGCGATCGCTATGGCATCCTGCTGATCCATGACGAAGTGATGAGCGGTGCCGGCCGCACGGGCAAATTCCTCGGCGGCGACCACTGGAACTGCAAGCCCGATATCGTCGCACTATCGAAGGGGCTGGGTTCGGGCTATGCGCCGCTCGGCGCGCTGGCGGCGCCGATGCGGCTGGTCGAGCCGCTGCTCGCCTCCGGCGGCTTCCAGCACGGCCACACCTATGCCGGCAACCCGCTGGCCTGCGCCGCCGGACTTGCCGTGCTTGGCGAAATGGACCGGCTCGACCTGATCGCCAATGCAGCTGCCATGGGCGATGTGCTGATGGACGGATTGAAGGGCCTGGCGAAGCGCTTCCCGTTCATTGCCGATGTGCGCGGCAAGGGCCTGCTGACAGGCGCCGAAATGGTTGCCGATCCCGATACGCTAAAGCCGATCGACCAGAGCAAGAAAGCGACGCAGCGTCTGCTCGACCTCGCCTATGAGCGCGGGCTGATCATCTACGGCCGCAGGGTCAAGGGCGGCGTCGACGGCGACAATTTCATGGTGGCGCCGCCGATGATCGTCACCAGCGAACAGATCGGCGAGATCATCTCCATCATCGGCGACTCGCTTGAGGTTCTGGCCTCCGAGCTAGACCTGCCGGTCGAAGGCCGGGGGTAGAGGAATGGCGCCGCGTAAAGTCATCATCACCTGCGCCGTTACAGGTTCGGTGCACACGCCGTCGATGTCGCCCTATCTGCCGGTGACGCCGGACCAGATAGCCGCGGACGCCATCGCGGCGGCCGAGGCCGGCGCCTCGATCCTGCATCTGCATGCCCGAGACCCAAAAGACGGGCGGCCGACCGCCGATCCCGATGTGTTCATGCAGTTCCTGCCGCGCATCAAGCAGGCGACGTCGGCTGTCATCAACATCACCACCGGCGGCTCCTCGCTGATGACGCTGGACCAGCGGCTGGCAGCACCGTTGCGGGCTGAACCCGAGATGTGCTCGCTCAACATGGGCTCGATGAATTTCGCGCTGTTCCCGATGCTCGACAAACCAAGGGAATGGCAGCACGAATGGGAACCGAAGCTGCTCGAAGCCACGCGCGACACCATCTTCAAGAACACGTTCGCCGACATGGAGGGCGTACTCGAGCGGCTTGGCAAAGGCTGCGGCACCCGCTTCGAGTTCGAGTGCTACGATGTCGGCCACCTCTATTCGCTGGCGCATTTCCGCGACCGAGGGCTGGTGTCGGGACCGCTGTTCATCCAGTTCGTGCTTGGCATCCTTGGCGGCATCGGCGCCGACCCTGACAATCTCGTCCACATGAAGCGCATCGCCGACAAATTGTTCGGCGACAGCTACCAGTTCTCGGTGCTGGCCGCAGGCCGCAACCAGATGCCGCTGATATCGATCGCCGCCGCGATGGGCGGCAATGTCCGTGTCGGGCTGGAAGACAGTCTCTATGACGGCCGCCAATTGGCGAAATCCAATGCCGACCAGGTGCGCCGCATCCGTGGCATTCTCGACGGGCTTTCGCTGGAGGTTGCGACACCGGCGGAAGCGCGCGACATGCTGGCGCTCAAGGGCGGCGACCGGGTGGCGTTTTGACGTGATGGCTTGAGATGTTTGCGATCCGTCACACCCCCCTCTGGCCTGCCGGCCATCTCCCCCTCGATGGTCCCCTTGCGAGGGAGATGTCCGGCAGGACAGAGGGGGGTGCCTTGGCACCGTGCCTATGATGAGTGCGGTCCTCCTCCGCCCCGGCACCATCGATGATGTCGAAAACATCCATGCGGCGATCCTGAAGCTCGGTACCCATATCGGCGCGCCCGAGGAAATCGTCTCGACGGCGGACGACCTCAGAACCTGGGGCTTCGGCGAAAAGCCCGCCTTCTCGACCCTGATCGCCGAAGTCGGTGGCGAATTCGCCGGGCTTTGCCTGCATTTCCCGATCTTCTCGACCTGGATGGGTCGGCCTGGCGTCTATGTGCAGGACCTCTATGTCGAGGACCGGTTCCGTGGCCGCAAGATCGGCGAACGCCTGCTGCGGCGCGTGGCGGCCGAGTGCCGTAGGGATGGCGGCGTGTATCTCAGGCTGTCCGTCGACACCGACAATGAGGGAGCCAAGACCTTTTACGAGAGGTTGGGCATTGCCTGGTCGAGTTACGAGCAGACGCAGAAAATCATCGGCGAGGCCTTTTTCGCCTTCGCCGACGCGTCGGAAAATGGGGAGCAGGAATGAAAGCCTTCTATGCGCAGGAGCAGAAGCGGCACGACCCCAAGGCCTTTCTTTCCAGCGGTGCGGCGCAGCCCAACCCTGAAAAACCGGAACGCGTCGAAAGATTGCTAGCCGGCGCAAAATCCGCCGGTTGCACGATCGAGCGACCACGCGATCACGGCCTCGGCCCGGTCTCGGCGGTGCACACACCCGAATATCTCGACTTCCTCGAACATATTTTCGAACGCTGGCAGCGGATCGAAGGGGCGTCGGCCGAGGTCATCCCCAACATCCACCCGATCGCCCGCAACGGCTCCTATCCGGCCTCCGCTGTCGGCCAGGCCGGATACCACATGGCCGACACCGCTTGTCCAATCTCGGGCGAAACCTGGCATAGCGCGCTATGGAGCGCCTGGAGCGTGGTCGAGGCGGCGGAAACGGTGATGGCAGGCGCTTCCGGTGCCTATGCACTGTGCCGACCACCTGGCCATCACGCCTTTGCAGATGTCGCCGGCGGCTTCTGCTTCATCAACAATTCGGCCGTCGCGGCACAGGTGCTGCGCAGACAGGCTGCCCGCGTGGCGATCCTCGATGTCGACCTGCATCACGGCAATGGCACGCAAGGCATTTTCTATGCGCGGCCTGACGTGCTGACCGTTTCGCTTCATGCCGATCCCGTGCGCTTCTACCCGTTCTTCTGGGGCCATGCCGATGAGCGCGGTGAAGGTCCGGGACTTGGCTACAATTTCAACCTGCCGCTGCCGCGCAAATCCGCGGATGCGGCGTTCCTGGAGGCGCTCGGCGTGGCGTTCCAGCGTATCCGCGCCTTCTCCCCCGATGCGCTGGTCGTGGCGCTCGGCCTCGACGCGTTCGAAGGCGATCCGTTCGGCGGGCTTTCGGTGACGACGCCAGGTTTCTCGCGCATCGGCGAAGCCATCGCCGGGCTCGGCCTGCCGACGGTCATCGTCCAGGAAGGCGGCTATCTTTGCGACGCGCTCGGCGACAATCTCACCGCCTTGCTCACCGGTTTTGGCGGCAAGGCGCGGTGACAAACTCGCGTCAGGAGCGTTGCTGCCTGAGCATGGCAATCACCCGGTGCACGCTCTCCAGCGTTTCGTCGATTTCGGACGCCGTATTGTAGTGCGCGATGCCGATGCGCACGACGCCCTGCTCGGCGGGAATGCCGAGTTGGTGGACGATCTCCCAGGCATAGTTGTGGCCCGACCACAGGAAAATGTTTTCGGCGTTCATCTGCCGCACGATCGTTTCAGGCACTATGCCGTCCACGATGAAGGAAACAGTCGGCACACGATCGCCGAGCCGTTTCGGATCGGTGATGCCGTGGATGGTCAACCCGGAAATATCGGACAGACCGTCGATCAGCCTTTGCGCCAACGGGTTTTCATAGGCGATGGAGACTTCGAACGCCTTGGCAATCCTGCGCCTTCTCGACCCACCCTCGCCGGCCGAGGCGCCGAGATCAGCAAAATAGTCGACCGCTGCCGTGAGCCCGGCCATCAGTTCGATCTGCGGCGTGCCGAGTTCGAAGCGCTCCGGCAAGCCATTCGAGGAACAGCGGCATTTATAGGCTTTCAGGCCGTCGATGACTTCGCGCCGGCCCCACAATATGCCCGTGTGCGGACCGAAGAATTTGTAGGCGGAGCAGATCAGGAAATCGCAGCCGAGGTCCTGCACGTCGATCAGGCCATGCGGCGCGAATTGCACGGCATCGACATAAACCAGCGCGCCGGCGTTTTTTGCAAGTTGGGTCAAAGACTTGACCCGATTGATCGAGCCGGTGAGATTGCTGGCGTAGTTCAACGCCACCAGCCGTGTCTTGCCGGACAGCAGACCTGCCAGCGTCGCCTCCTCGACCTGCCAGCTCTTCTCGTCGAACGGCAGCCAGTGCACGACGAGGCCAAGGTCCTCGGCCAGTTGCAGCCAGGGCGACACATTGCCCTCATGGTCCATGCGGGTGAGGATGATCTCGTCGCCTGGCTTCATCGTGCGCCCGAGCGTTCGCGACATGTGATAGGTCAGCGTCGTCATGTTGGCGCCGATAATGATCTCCTGGGGGCTTGCGGCACCGAGGAAATCGGCCATCGCCAGATGCGCCTCGTCAACGATCTGCTGCGCCGCGATCGTCGTTTCAAAATAGCCGCCAAGATTGGCATTGGTCGTGAGCAGGCAGCGCGACACCGCGTCGGCCACAGCCTGCGGCACCTGCGTGCCGGCAGGATTGTCGAGATAAATACGCCGCCGGCCCTTGCCGGTCAGCGAGAGAGCGGGGAATTTTCCACGCACGGCCTCGATCGGGAAATCCACCATCGTCTCCACCCCTTTGCTGTTGTTCGACAATTCCGCAGCCGGCCAGGTCACGGACAGGGATTGCCGACCCGCTGGTGAATGGCGTCCACCGCCTTCTGCATTTCTTCGGTCCAGACGACATCCACCGAGGACAGCGCCATTTCCAGCTGCGAAATGGTTGTCGCGCCGATGATGTTGGAGGTCACGAAGGGGCGGCTCGAGACATAGGCATTGGCAAACAGCGCCGGCTCCAGGCAGAAAGAGCGCGCCAGTTCATTGTATTCGAGCTGCGCTTCGGCGGCATTGGGCGTCTCATAACGCTGACCGCGATTGAACAGTTGCGAGCGCGAGCCCTGCGGGCGGGCGCCGTGATCGTATTTGCCGGTCAGATAACCCTGCGCCAGTGGCGAATAGGCGAGCAGCGACACCCCTTCGCGCTCGCAAACCTCGGCGAGGTTCACCTCGAAGGTGCGGTTGACCAGGTTGTAGGCGTTCTGGATCGAGGCGACGCGCGGACCGATCTCCTTGTCGGCCTCCGCCAGGAAGCGCATCACGCCCCAAGAACTCTCGTTTGAAAGACCGAAATGGCGGACTTTCCCTGCCTTCACCAGTTCCTCGAACACTGCGAGCGTCTCGGCGATCGGCGTTTCGCCGGCTGGTGCGCCGACAGCATCGGCACGGCGCGCCACCGCGCCGACACGCGTCGGGTTGGCGCCCCAGGGAATGTCGCGCTCCGGCCAGTGGATCTGATAAAGGTCGACATAGTCCGTGCCGAGCTTGGCCAGCGACTTGTCGATGGCATCAAAGATATCGGCCCGCACCAATTGCGAGGGTCGGTCGCCGCGAAACCAGGCATTGGCCGTGCGACCGACGACCTTTGAGGCAAGGATCACCTTGTCGCGATTGCCCTTGGACTTCATCCAGTTGCCGATGATCTTCTCGGTCCGCCCTTGCGTCTCGGCCTTGGGCGGGATCGGATAGAGTTCGGCGGTGTCGATGAAATTGACGCCACGCGAGAAGGCCAGGTCCATTTGGGCATGGCCCTCGGCCTCGGTGTTCTGCTGGCCCCAGGTCATCGAACCAAGGCAAATCTGGGTAACAAGAAGATCGGTCCGACCGAGACGGCGTTTGTGCATGGAATTCTGCTCCGGAGGGAGGTATGCGCGGCTGCGCGGGGAGGAATTCGCATCTTATAGGAAAAGCGAAGGCGCTCTCCAAGCCTCGCCGGGCCGACTTTTGCATGAGCGGAGACGGTTAGCGGCGTGCGACGGCCACGGCGCGGCGCTTGGCCTCGTCGATCAACATATTGGCCACCTGCATGCGGATCATGGCGCGCTGGCGCAGATGCGGGGCAACGCGGTCGGGATGGTTGGCGAAGGCAAAGCTGCGGCGCATGCGACCGAAATCGGCAACGCCCTTGGGTTGATTCAGTCCCAGTTCGACCGCGATCGATTCAGGATCGATCGGCGGCAATGTTTCCTCCGGCTTCGGCTCTTCGCCAGCCAGGGCCAGCCTGGCCTGTTCGAGCAAGGCGGCGAATTCGCCGGCTAGATCGGCACCGGCCTCGCGATATTCCGCGGCAGATACCTTGATGCGGCCGGAATGGAGTTCATCGGCGACCGAGAGATAATCGAACGGGATGGATGGGCGCGCGCCGGTCTCCGCGCCCTCGATGCCGTCGCCCTTGTCGGAGGCGACGAAGAGGTCGTCGAGCAACGAAGCGAAATCACGCTTGGCGCTGGTAGCGATGTCAGCCTCCCGCTTGCCTGACTGTCTGGACTACAGAGTAGAACCGGCTCGTTAAAAATACATGCCACCGATGTGAACGAATTTAGCCGTTGCGAGGATTGCGATCGAGGATCAATGCTCCTCAAACGAAGAAGCCGGACTGCACCTTCATGCAGTCCGGGATGTGCCAGCTTCGAAGCCTACGATTGGCGCCGCGCAAGAGTTTCACCGGGCCGCAAAAAAATTCTAAAAATCATCCGGACATGGCAGGCATGCAAATGCTGCACTGCACAATCTTCACGATTCACCTATACTGTCTGGCGTGGAGGACCAACCAGGAGCCTGAACCATGGGTTTCTTCACGGAAATGTTCGCCCGGCCGCGCCCGCAGGAACATCAGAGATATCGCGCGGCGCTCGCACTGCTTTATTCCATGAGCAACGCCGAGCGCGCCGACATCGGCATCAAGCCTGCCGATTTCCCGCGCATCGCCCGCGAAATGTCCATCCGCTAGGCAGGTGGCGAGATGTCCCGGATCGATACGGGACATCTCGAACGTCACTCCTCAACGCGATCCCAGGAATGTCGCCTTTCCCAGCGGCACGCCATTGTGGCGAAGGATGTCGTAGGCGGTGGTGAGGTGGAAATAGAAGTTGGGCATGGCAGCGTGCAGCAGATACTGCATGCCGCTCAATGTGGTTTCCCGGCCCCCCAGCTTCAACTCGATCATCCTGTCATCCGACCCGTCGATATCGGCTGCCGAAAAAGTCGCCAAATAGGCGACAGTCTTGGCGATCCTCGCTTCGAGTTCGGCAAAGCTTGCTTCATTGTCCTCGTATTTCGGCACTTCGCGGCCGGCCAGACGTGACGGCGCGCCCTTGGCATGGTCGGTTGCGATCTGCACCTGCCGGGTCAGCGCGAACATGTCGGGCGCGAGCCGCGCCGTCAAAAACACCTGCGGATCGATCTTGCGGTCAAGCGCATTCTGTTCGGCTGCCGCCAGCACACTGGAAAGTGCCTTCAGCCTGGCTGAAAACACGGGCACGGATGCCTCATACATCGATATCGTCACGTCAGATCTCCTGTCCGGCAGGAACGCCGGCGGGAACCTAGCGCCCTCAGGCGCGATTCTTCAAGCTGAAGCCGCACGGCGTCACCACGTCGCCGCAATCGCCATGGTAGAATCTTCGTTATCGAGTGGAGATTCCCGATGAGACGCGTCCTTCTGGCAGCGACTGCCCTTCTCTCCCTTGCCACGACAGGCCAGACGGCATTGGCCGCCGGCGATACGCCCGAAGCGCCTTACGTCGATGATCGGTCGAGCGCGGATGCGGTCGTCCGCTCTCTCTACAGCGCCATCAACCGCCATGAATTCGCCCGCGCCTGGGGCTACTATGGAGATACAAAGCCGGCAAAGGATTTCGATACGTTCGTCAAAGGCTATGACGGCACCGACATGGTGGAGGTCAAGACCGGTCCGATCTCGGACGAGGGCGCGGCGGGCAGCATCTATTACAACGTCCCGGTCGCCATCCAGGCAACCGACAAGAAGGGCGAAGCGAAGGTCTTCGCCGGCTGCTACACGCTGCGCCAGGTCAATGCCCAAATCCAGGCGCCGCCCTTCCAGCCGATCTTTATCGACAAGGGGGCGCTGAAGCCCTCCACCGCGGATTTCGACGAGGCGCTGCCGCCAAGCTGCGGCGACGGTCCGCCGCCGCCGAAGAAGGATGCCGCACTGGAACAGACCAAGAAGGCCTTTCTGGCTGGCTATGCCGACCAGTGTGACAAAACTCTTCTAGCCAACGAGCCGGAAACTTTCTCGATCAAATACAGGGACAAGGACGCGGCCGCCGGCGATCCCGACCGGGAAACGCGGCTTTTTCATTTCGCCTGCTCTACCGCGGCCTATAATGAAAACTCCATCTACTACATGAGCGATGATGTATCTGGTGTCAGGCAGTTGCAGTTCACCGAGCCTGAGATGGATATCCGCTACGTCAACAACGACAGCGAGGGCAAGGTCGAGTCCATGCACATTGTCGGCTTCCGGACGACAGGCTGGGCGACCAATTCCGACTATGACAAGGATGCCCACACGATCACCACCTTCAACAAATGGCGCGGCGCCGGCGATGCCTCGTCATCGGGCACCTATCTGTTCCGCAACGGCGATTTCTCGCTGGTCCAGTATGATGTCGATGCGTCCTATGACGGCGAGCAGAACCCTGAGACAGTCGTCGACTACAACACCGCGCCCTGAAAATACCCCGGGCTTGCAGTCAGCGTCGTTCAGGGCGCCTTCGACAGCATCCAGTTGAGCGTTCCACGCCAATCTGCCATGCGGATTGGCGTCCCATGGGTGCCGGTTTCGAAGCGGACAAAACGGGTTGGATAGGTTTTGGACTTGGCGAGGATGGAGCGGAAGAAGGCCTCCTGGTTGGCAACGGGAAAGACCACGTCATGGCTGCCCTGGCCGAAGAAGACCGGCACCCGGCGTTTGAAGGCGGGGCTGGCGAAAAAGCTCTGGTCCCATAGCGAACCCAACAGCAGCAAGCCGTTGATGCGGCCGCCAGTATCCTTGCGTGCGGCAAGCTTCCAGCACAGCGCCCCGCCCATCGAGCCGCAGGCGACGAAGATTTTCGCGCCCGGGGACTGTTCGGCATAATGGTCGATCAGGGCCGCGACCAGCGCTGCGCCCTTGTCGCCGAAATCAGGAAAATCAGGTGTGATATAAAGCCCGCCATTGCCGGCCATCAGGTTCTTGAGGCGGTTGAAATTGCCGCCGAAGGTGAAGTCGTCCATGCCTTGCTTGCGGCTGCCGCCCTGCCCGTGCAGATAGAGCACGATGATGCGAGCGTTCGTCGTGTTCCCAACCGCGACGTGCCTGACATCGCCAACATCGGTCTTCAAGAGCAAATCCTGCTGTGCCTTGCGCACGCCAGTGTCGGTGTACTGGGCGTGCACGCGCTTTTCCGGCACCTCGTCGCGCTGGTTGATGTCGCGCATTTCACGGTAGTCGAGGACGGTGTAGGCGCCGTCGCTGTCGGACGAGAGCGTCGCCGGATAGGCGAAGAGATCGTCCTTGAAGGGTTTGAGCGTGAGAACATCAGCGTAGGCCGCGATCGGAAACAAGAAGGATATTGCAAGCAGAAATGCAGGGACAGCGCGAGGCGCCCCCCTCTGGCCTGCCGGCCATCTCCCCCTCGAGGGGGGAGATCGGATGTCACGATGGCTTTCGCCAGTCGCTAACGCCGGAGCAAATATCGCGACGCGGAAGCTGCCAATCTCCCCCCTTGAGGGGGAGATGTCCGGCAGGCCAGAGGGGGGTAGGCGGCGGCGAAGCAAGAAAGGGAATGCCATACCGAAGGCATGCGGAATACAGGCCGGGTTTGTCAATCCTGCAGCACACCGCCCGCGCCTTCGAGCGCCTCTCGGGTGTCGACATCGACGGACGCGCCCTCGCCGATCTCGACATCGATGACATCGAGCCCCTCGGCCTCGACCAGATGGCGTGCGCCGGTATCGCCTTCGAGATGGGCGACGGCCGCGAACAACGAGCGCGGCAGGAGCACCGGATTGCCGCGTTTGCCTTCATGCGAGGCGCGAACCACGGAATTGCCTCCGGCCGCGCGGAACGCATCGATCAGCCGGTCGAGGTCGCCAGGCGCCACGCCGGGCATGTCTCCAAGAACGATCATTGCACCGGCGACGTCTTGCGGCAGATAGGCAATTCCGGCCTTCAGGGACGTGGACAGGCCATCGGCAAAGTCGGGATTGTCGGCGAAGGTGACGTCGAGGCCAGACAAGGCCGCGCGCACCCGCTCGCGCTGATGGCCGGTGACGACGATCGTGCCCGAAGCCTTCGAGGCGAGCGCGCGTTCGGTGGTGCGGCGCACCAGCGGTTGGCCGTCGAACAACGCCATCAGCTTGTTCGGTCCGCCCATGCGGCTCGACCGGCCCGCCGCCAGAAGCACGATCGCGACCTTGAGCCGGTTTTTGGCCGGCAGCGGCTCGCGCGGCTGCGGCCGCGTCGGTATCTCCATCAGCAGGCCGCCGACGCCCATGCCGGCGATGTCGCGCGCGGTGACATCGAGGCCGGCAATCAACCGGTCGAGCACCCAGTCGAAGCCGTTCTCCTTGGGGCTGCGGGCGCAGCCAGGCGCGCCGATGACGCGCTTGCCGCCGAGTGTGCCGAGCACCAGCAGATTGCCGGGATCGACCGGCATGCCCGCGCGGATGACAGTCCCCCCGGCTCTCCCGATCGCCGCCGGAACGACGTCGGCGAAATCGCTCATGGCCGAAGCCCCGAAGATGATCACCATGTCGTTGTCGCGCGCCAGCGCGATGGCCGCCTCGGCGACAGGGCCAATCTCATGCGGCGTGCGGCGCTCCGCCGTCAGCCTGCCGCCCGAGCGCGCCAGCCTGGCTTCGGTGACGCGCAACGTCTTGTCGAGCACACCAGGTTTAGTGCCCGGCAGCACTGTCTGGATGACACCGACACGCACTGGCCGAAAGGCGTTGACGGCAAAGATTTCTCCGCCGGCGCAGATTTTCATCACGGCGTCGACCAGTGCGGAAGAGACCGCGAAGGGAATGATCTTCACCGTCGCGACCATCTGGCCCTTCTCGACCGGCGCGTGCCGGGCCAGTGTGGCGATGGTGATGGCGGGATCGACGGCATTGATGGCGTCGATGACAGCGGCATTGACCGTGAAGATACCTGCCGCCCTGGCGTGGAGATTGACCCGACCGGTGGCGGCAGGCTTCGCCTCGATGCCCCCAAAGGTCATGCTCTGCGCAATTCTTTGCGCCGCGGCATCCTCACCGAGATCGTCCGGAGCCAGCACGGCCGCGACGACTTGCGAGATACCGGCCCTTTTGAGTATGGAGACATCTTCGGCGCTCAGCCTGTGCGCCTTGCGAAACCGCTTTTCGCCGGCGGTGGTGGCATGGGCCAGCACCGCCCCCTCGGCCGCCTCGATCGGGATCGGACCGAATTTCACGCCGCCGCGCCTTTCGCATCCAGGCCGCGCGAGCGGAAGGCAAGGATGGTCTGCGCGAGAATGGCGACGGCGATCTCGGCCGGGCTTGCCGCCCCGATGTCCAGCCCGATCGGCGCGTGGATACGCGCGATCTGGTCGGCACTCGCGCCCAGCGCCAGCAGACGCTCGACGCGCTTTGCATGCGTCTTTCGGCTGCCGAGCGCCCCGATATAGAAACAGTTGGCGTCGAGTGCCGCCTTCAGCGCGAAATCATCGATCTTCGGGTCATGAGTGACGGCGGCGAGCGCGGTGTAACTGTCGAGCGGCTGGCGCTGCAGCACGTCCTGCGGCCAGTCGGCATGCAAGGCGACGTCGGGAAACCGGTCCGGTGTGGCGAAGGCAGTGCGCGGATCGATGATCTCCAGCGGATAGCCGGCGATCCGGGCCATCGGCGCGAGCGCCTGACTGATATGCACGGCGCCGATCACTACCAGGCGCGGCTGCGGCAGATGCGCATTGAGAAAGAAGGTCCGTCCTTCCGCTTCGACGGAGCCGGAATTGCCGGATCGAAATGCCCTAGCGATCGCCGCTCCGAGATCACCGGCGACCTGATCGCCCTCCCGCACGATACGACCGCGACCATCACCGAGATCGGTGACGAGGATCGCCGCGCGGCGGGCGCGTCGTTCGGCATTGAGCGTTTTCAGCGCATAGGGATCCATCCGAGGTCAGCCCAATCGCTCGACATAAACCTTGATGCGGCCGCCACAGGACAGGCCCACCTGCCAGGCCGTCTCGTCGGCAACTCCGAACTCGAGCATTCTGGCCTTGCCGGAGCCGATGACGTCGACCGCCTCGGTCACGACGGCACCCTCGACGCAGCCACCCGAAACGGAACCATGGAAATTGCCATCGGCATCGATGACAAGGTGGCTGCCGACGGGGCGTGGCGCCGAACCCCAGGTCTCGACCACGGTCGCGATAGCGACATCCTTGCCGTCCTTCATCCAGGCTTCCGCGATGATCAGCGGGTCGCGGGCCTCATCGAGATAAATGCTGTCGCTCATCGTTGCTTCTTTCAGGATCTGTTTTTCCAGGGTTCGGGAAACATATGGCTATGCGGCGTGCCTCGCGCCAGCACCCATCCACCGCCGCGGATCGACCGAAAGCGCCGATTTCTTGTCGAGCGAGGCGCAGAGATCGGCGAGCGCGTCGAGATTGTGCACCGAGCGGAATTCGTCGACATGCGGCAGCATCGCCTTGACGCCCCGGGCGCGCGCCTGAAAACCATCGAAGCGCAACAACGGATTCAGCCAGATCAGCCGCCTGCAGGATTTGTGCAGCCGCTCCATCTCTTCCGACAAGCCCACGACATCGTCGCGCTCCAGTCCGTCGGTAATCAGAAGCACCAGCGCGCCCTGTCCCAGCACGCGTCGCGACCATACAAGGTTGAACTCGGCCAGCGTATTGCCGATGCGCGTGCCGCCCGACCAGTCCTTGACCGCCGCCGAGCAATCGGCAAGGGCGGCATCGGGATCGCGGTGGCGCATCTGCCGGGTCAAATTGGTCAACCGCGTGCCGAAGACGAAGGCGTGCACGCGCCGGCGCTTTTCCGTCAGCGCGTGCAGGAAATGCAGGAAGATGCGCGTGTACTGGCTCATCGAACCGGAAATGTCTGCCAGTACCACCAGCGGCGGGTGTGTTTCGCGGACCGAGCGGAATTTCGGCAGGATCAATTCACCGCCGGTGCGCGCCGCCGAGCGCATCATGGCACGTGGATCGATGCGGCGGCCGTGTGCATCGACCTTGAACCGCCTCGTCCGCACCATGTCGAAAGGCAATCGCAGCTCGGCGATAGCCTTCTTGGCATCGGCCATCTCGGCAGCGTTCATCTGCGCGAAATCCTTGCCCCGCAACACCTCGTTGCCGGAGAACGTGAAGCGGGCATCGACCTCGATCTCCGGGATTTCCTGAGGCGTCTGGTTCTTCTGATGACCCTCGAACATCGCCTGGCTGACGCGGTTTTCGGCCGCGCGCGGCTTCTGCTTCTGCCTGACGTCAGGCGCCACCGGCGAAAACATCCCCAGCAGCTTTTCGATCAGTTCGCGCGATTTCCAGAACAGCCTGAAGGCTTCGTCGAAGGTCGGGTGATCCTCGTGCCTGGACACCAGAACGGCGTGCAGCGTCCAGTAGAAATCATCGCGTGAGCCGATGCCGGCGACGAGCACCGCCTCGATCGCGTCCTTGACCGAGGCCGGCCCGACCCGCATACCGGCCTTGCGCAAGGTGCGGGCAAAATAGACGATGTTGTCGGCGATCCGGCCGTCCTCGGTCGCCTCTCTGGGGTCGGGACGCGACGTCTCCATTACCGCTACTCCGCCGCCGCGAGCTCGGCCTTGACCTCGTCGAGGATGCGCCGGCCCTCACCCGCACCGATGCGGGCAATGTCGTCCTGGTATTTTAGCAGCACGCCGATCGTGTCGGACACGGTCTCCGGATCCAGCGCCACCTTGTCGAGTTCGGTCAGTGCACCGGCCCAGTCGATGGTCTCGGCGACGCCCGGCATCTTGAACAGCTCGAGCTGGCGCAGCTTCTGGATGAAGGACACCACTTCGGCCGAAAGCCGCTGGTTGGCCCGAGGCACCTTGCGGCGCACGATCTCCAGCTCGCGTTCCGCATTGGGATAGTCGACCCAGTGATAGAGGCAGCGCCGCTTCAGCGCGTCGTGGATCTCACGGGTGCGGTTGGTGGTGATGATGACGATTGGCGGCTCTTCCGCCTTGATCGTGCCGAGTTCAGGCACCGTCACCTGGAAGTCGGAGAGGATTTCGAGCAGGAAAGCTTCGAACGCCTCGTCGGTGCGGTCGAGCTCGTCGATGAGGAAGACCGGGGCCGCGCCCGTCTTGCCGGTCAGCGCATCGAGCACCGGCCGGCGGATCAAGTATTTTTCGGAGAACACATTGCGTTCCATGGCGGAGCGCTCGACCTTGCCGGCAGCCTCCTCCATGCGGATTTCGATCATCTGTGCGGCGTAATTCCATTCATAGACGGCCGAGGAGACGTCAAGCCCTTCATAGCACTGCAGGCGGATGAGCCGGCGGCCAAGCGCCTCGGCCAACACCTTGGCGATCTCGGTCTTGCCGACGCCGGCCTCGCCTTCGAGGAAAAGCGGCCGTCTCATGCGCAGCGACAGGAAAAGCACCGTTGCCAGCGACCGGTCCGCGACATAGTCCGCGCCGGTCAGCAGATCGAGCGTCTCGTCGATCGTCCGCGGCACGGCGCGCGGTTTCAAGTCGCTCATTCTTTCTCCGTGGGTGCGACCGCCCCACTTTCCAGGATGTGGTAGCCGCGCGCGTGATAGATCAGCGGCCGCAAATTATCGCCCATGCGCAAGCCTGTCACCTTGCCAAAAAGCACACGATGGGTGGCAAGGTCCTTGGTGTCGATCAGCTCGCAGTCGAATACGGCGAGTGCGCCCTTCAGCGTCGGCGCGCCGGTGGAAATCACGTCCCATTCGCCGAGCGCGAAGCGCTCTTCGACCGGCAACCCAGTCATACCGGAGAATCCAATCGACAGTGGCTCCTGGTGCGAAGCCAGCGTGTTCAAGGCAAATTTGCCGTTCTTCACGAACGGCTCGTTCTTGGGGTTTTCACGGTTGAGGCAAACCAGGATGGTCGGTGGCGTGTCCGACACCGAACAGGCCGCGATCACCGTCGCGCCACGCTTGCCGGCGGGTCCGTCGGTGGTCACCACATGGACGTGACCGGCAAAATGGCTCATCGCGTCGCGATAGGCCTGCGGTCCAATATCATTCTTCTTCAGCACCGGAAGTTTTCCATGGCCATTGTTCGCCTGACATATATGGCCAGACATCACATGCCACAAGCGAAGTGCTTGGCCCATATCCCGAATTCGCGTGTTGCACCAAGGCCGGACAGCCTTTAGGTCTTGGCGGGAATTGGCGCTGCGCGCGTGTCGCGGGCTTGGAGGACGGTTCGGCAGGATGCGATCCGGGGCAACGATATCCATCGCACTGGCCTGGCTGTTGCTGACCGGTGCCGCCGGCGCCCAGACGCTCACGATCGGCGTCGCCGCGCCCCTGTCGGGGCCATCAGCCATTCTCGGCAGGCAGATCGAGGCCGGCGCCCGGCTGGCGGCAGAGGCGAACGGCATCCAGATCAAGACCGTGGATGACGCCTGCACCGGCGACGGCGGCGGCGCGGCGGCCAGGGAGTTCGTGGCAGCCAAGGTCAACGTCGTGATCGGCTTCCTCTGCACGCAGGCGATCGAAGCGGCGATGCCTGTCCTGAAGGACGCCAGCATTCCGGTCATCACCGTCGGCGTGCGAACCGAAAGCCTGACCGACCGCCGCGCCAAGACGGGCTGGCCGGTCTATCGCCTCGGGCCGCGTGGCGATGACGAGCGCAACGCTGTCGCCTCCAACCTCACCCGGCTGTGGCGTGACGAATTGTTCGCCATCATCGATGACGGCACCATCTATGGCCGCGAAATCGCCGAGACATTTCGCGCAGCGGCGGAGCAGGCAGCGCTGAAACCGGTCTTCGTCGACACGTTCCGGCCGCAACTCGACAACCAGATCGGCCTGGTCGGGCGGCTGAAAAAGGCCGGCGCTACGCATGTCTTTGTCGGAGGCGACGGCGACGACATCGCCATCATGGGGCGCGATGCCGCCCAACTCCAGACGGGCATCGTTCTTGCCGGCGGTGAAAACCTGCGCACGCCGCCCGGCGACATTCCTTATGCAACGGGCACGCTGATGATCGCGCCGCCCGAATGGGCCGATGTCGCCGACCCAAAAGTTTTGGAGAGCTTCTCCGCGCAAAAAATCGTGCCGGATGGCTACGCCTTGCCGGCCTATGCGGCGGTCGAGATCGCCAAGGCAGCGGCGGTGGACACCGCAAGCTCCGGTAAGCCGCTGACCGACGCACTCACCGGGCATGATTTCACCACGGCGATCGGGCCGGTCCGATTCGACGCCAAGGGCGACCTCAGCCAGAGCCCCTACCGTGTCTTCCGCTTCGACGGCACCCGCTTCGTGCCCTTGGAAAACAACTGATGTTCCGTACAGGCCCGCGCAACCTCATATCAGACGTTGCCGGCCTGCGCGTCGGCAATGCTTCCGATGCCAGGCTGAAATCCGGCGTGACGACTGTCCTTTGCGACGAGCCGGCGGTGGCGGGTGTGCAAATCCTTGGGGGCGCGCCAGGCACACGCGAGACGGATCTGCTGGAACCGCACAATGCTATCGAGACAATCCATGCCGTCGTGCTGTCGGGCGGTTCGGCTTTCGGCCTCGATGCTGCGTCCGGCGTGCAGGCCGCGCTGCGCGAACGCGGCATCGGCTTCGAGGTCAGCGGCTTCCGGGTGCCGATCGTGCCGGCGGCAATCCTGTTCGACCTGCGCAATGGCGGCGACAAGGACTGGGGCCGTTATCCACCCTATCGCGACCTCGGCTACGAGTCGGTACAAGCTGCGGCCGTCGATTTCCAACTTGGCACGGCCGGCGCCGGTACCGGTGCGCTGACTTCGGGCCTGAAGGGCGGCCTGGGGTCCGCCTCGACACTGCTCGACAATGGCGTCACCATCGGTGCGCTGGCCGCCGTCAACCCGACCGGCTCGGTGACCGTCGGCCGCACCCGCCATTTCTGGGCGGCACCCTTCGAAATCGGCGATGAATTCGGCGGGCTCGGTTATCCCTCGCCCATGCCCGAAGACGCGAAGCGGATCTTGCTGAAATACCGCGACAAGGATCACGGGCGGCAGATGGAAACGGGCGGCAACACGACCATCGCCGTCATCGCCACGGACGCGATCCTCACCAAGGCCGCGGCGAAACGCCTGGCGATTTCGGCGCATGACGGCTTCGTGCGGGCTATCTGGCCGACGCATACGCCGGCCGATGGCGACTTGGTGTTCGCCCTGGCGACCGGCAGGAGTGGGATCGAACTCACCGCTGACGCCGCAGTCGATCTCTACGCCGCCGCTGGCGCCACCATGGCGCGCGCCATCAGCCGTGGCGTGTTTGCCGCGACGCCAGCCGGCAACGATCTGTTTCCCGTCTGGTCATCGCGCCTCGGCTGAAGCCTTCGATCAAATCGGATCGGATTTCTCTTCCTCGAACGTCACCGCGACATCGGAATTCGCGGACAGCCACACCTTCTTGCCGTCGACCTCGGCAACCAGGGCCAGGGAAATATAGTGGTGATGGCCTTTGTGAGCGCCCTCGCCGCTGTCGGCCTTGGTCAGCTTGATGCGCTGGCCATCGACCTTGTCGACGGTTCCGATATGCACGCCATCGGCGCCGACGACTTCCATGTGCTCACGAATTTTGCTGGTGTCGGTCATGTCAGGTTCTCCATTGGGGTGGTTGCCATTGGGACTGCCGACAATAACAAATGGCGAGCGGATTGGATGCATCGGCTGTGGTCCGCACGACGTTTTGATTTCTATTTCCGCTTGGCCAGCCTCTGTTTGCGCGGCAGCAACGTTGAGCATTTTGCCCGCCTCTGTTAGGACGCGGCCAACGCAACGCGAAGCTGGAAATCAATCCGTATGATCCCTCGCTACTCCCGGCCGGAAATGGTCGCCATCTGGTCGCCCGAAACCCGGTTTCGCATCTGGTTCGAAATCGAGGCCCATGCCTGCGATGCGCTGGCCGAACTGGGCGTTATCCCCAAGGAAGCGGCCAAAACCATCTGGGAAAAGGGAAGCGCGGCGGAATTCGACGTCGAGAAGATCGACGCGATCGAGCGCGTCACCAAGCATGACGTCATCGCCTTCCTCACCCATCTTGCCGAATTCGTCGGACCCGACGCGCGCTTCATCCATCAAGGCATGACGTCCTCGGACGTGCTCGACACCTGCTTTGCGGTGCAACTCACCCGCGCCAGCGACATCCTGCTCGCCGACATCGATGCGTTGCTTGCCGCACTCAAGCGCCGCGCCTTCGAGCACAAGGACACCGTCACCATCGGCCGCAGCCACGGCATCCATGCCGAGCCGACCACCTTCGGCATCAAGCTGGCGCAGGCCTATGCCGAATTCTCGCGCTGCCGCGAGCGGCTGGTGCACGCGCGCGAGGACATCGCCACCTGTGCGATTTCAGGGGCGGTCGGCACGTTCGCCAACATCGAGCCCTATGTCGAGGAACATGTGGCTCAAAAGCTGGGACTGAAGCCGGAACCGGTATCGACACAAGTGATCCCGCGCGACCGCCACGCCATGTTCTTCGCCACGCTCGGCGTCATCGCCTCCTCGATCGAGCGACTGGCGATCGAGGTCCGGCACCTGCAGCGCACCGAAGTGCTGGAAGCGGAAGAGTATTTTTCGCCGGGCCAGAAAGGCTCGTCGGCGATGCCGCACAAGCGCAACCCGGTGCTGACCGAAAACCTCACCGGCCTTGCCCGCATGGTGCGTTCCATGGCGCTGCCGGCGATGGAGAACGTGGCGCTCTGGCATGAGCGCGACATCTCGCACTCCTCGGTCGAGCGCATGATCGGCCCGGACGCCACCGTGACGCTCGATTTCGCGCTGTCACGCCTGACCAGCGTCGTCGACAAGCTGGTCGTCTATCCCGAGAACATGCTGAACAACATGAACAAATTCCGCGGCCTGGTGCATTCCCAGCGCGTGATGCTGGCGCTGACGCAGGCTGGCCTGTCGCGCGAGGACTCCTACCGGCTGGTGCAGCGCAACGCCATGAAAGTATGGGAACAAGGCGCTGATTTCCTTGAGGAACTTCTTGCCGACAAGGAAGTGACAGCCGCGCTGCCGGAGGCGCAAATCCGCGAGAAATTCGACCTGGGCTACCACACCAAGCACGTCGACACGATCTTCAAGCGGGTGTTTGGAGCGGCGTGAGCTTTCCTTCTCCCCGTTTACGGGGAGAAGGTGCCGGCAGGCGGATGATGGGCAGCGCCAACTTCGGCGGTTAAAGCTACTCATCGCATTGTGTCAGAAACGACAACCTTGCAACCTCGGCGCCGCCCCTCATTGCCCTGCCGGGCATTTCTCCCCGTATAGCGACGGGGAGAAAGAAGCTGTGTTGACGCCCAATCAAGCCTTCCCAGGCACGGTCCTGATCACCGTGCCCCAGGGGTCCTCACGGGTCGTTGCGCTGCTCACATTGTCCGAACGCATCTCGACCCAGGCAAGGCCGGAGCGGGACGGGTCGCGGCGGCCAGCGCCGGCGCTCTGCCAGGCATTGGCGCCGATGTGGTGATGGTAATGGCCTGACGACAGGAACACCGCCTGGCCGCCATATTTGGCCACCGTGTCGAACCCGAACTCCTGGTTCCACCAGGCTTCCGCCTCTTCCGGCCTGCCGACGCGCAGATGGACGTGGCCGACAATGCTGTTTTCCGGCGCTCCTTGCCAGCCCGCGTCGCCGGCCGGCACTTCGGCAACGACAGAAGGAATGTTCATCCGCTCGGTCGCCATGGCGATCTTGTCGCTGTTCCATTTCCAGTCCTGCGGGCGGCGGTCGGCATAGATCTCGATGCCGTTGCCCTCGGGATCGGTCAGGTACAGCGCTTCGCTGACCAGATGGTCCGAAGCCCCCTCGATGGCGATCTTGTCTGCGATGGCGTGGTTGATCCAGCGGCCGAGATCGGCGCGGCTGGGCAGGAGGAATGCCGTGTGGAAGAGGCCGGCGCTGCGCGGATCGTCTGGCTTGGCGGACACGTCCGGTTCAAGCACCAGCAGCGGACGGTCGGCTGCGCCCAGGGTGATCGCGCCATCGGCACGGCTCAGTTCCTGCAGGCCGACAACCCGTCGGTAATAGGCCGCGAGGCTTTCGGCATCACGCGCCTTCAGCCCGACCCGGGCGACGCTCACCGGCGTGGTGGCGGCAAATGGCAGTTCGCTCATCATTGTCTCCGTTGCGGCAACGTTTCGCGAAGTTCCCAAAGCCAGGAGCCCGGCGCCGCCGATCATTGTACGTCGTGTCAGCGCCAAAATCCCGGTCCTCCACGGCTGTTTCTTTCCCAACAGACATCGTCGATCGCCATCGTTCACACAAGAGACCGAAAAGCGAACATGGTGTTCACCATTGCGAGCGCAGGGCGCGTCCATCAACGGTTGCATCAGACAATCGCCCTCGCTATCTCAGCGCCATGAAAGTCAAAGACGCAGATATTCTGATCATCCCCGGATACACCAATTCCGGACCCGAGCATTGGCAGACTCGCTGGCAATCGAAGCTGTCGACGGCGCGACGCGTGGAACAGGCGGAGTGGTCGAAGCCGGTGCGCGAGGACTGGACGGCGAGCGTGGCCAAGGCGGTCAACGAGGCGCAGAGAGCTGTCGTTCTCGTCGCCCATTCACTGGGAGTGGCCGCGGCCGTACAGGCCATTCCACAATTTCAAAAGCCGGTCGCCGGCGCCTTCTTCGTGGCGCCGCCCGACGTCGCCAACCCCACGATCAAACCGAGGCATCTGATGACCTTCGGCCCTTATCCGCGCGAGCCGCTGCCGTTTCCGTCGATCGTGATCGCCAGCCGCAACGATCCCTTTTGCCCCTTCGAGGTAGCCGAGGACATCGCCGGCGCCTGGGGCTCGCTGTTCATCGACGCCGGCGAGACCGGTCATCTCAGCGAGGATTCAGGTTTTGGCCCCTGGCCCGAGGGATCGATGACCTTCGCCAAGTTCCTGACGGACCTGAAGGCTTAGAGCGGTTCAGCGCTTGATAGAATCGCCGACCCGCTCTAACTCTTTGTTTTCACGCAATTCCCTAGGGAAAGCGCCACGCGCTTTTCCTGGAATTGCTCTGGCGTCAGGCGCCAATCGAATCCTTGATGCCCTTGAGCAAGGTCTTTGCTCCCAGCGAAATCAGCGCATGCTCGGAGCCCGTGGCGAGCAGGCGGTAGCCCATCGACACGACGCGGCCGGCGATAGCCGGTTCGACGACGTAGATCGCCGCATGCTTGCCGGCCTTGCGGGTGCGCTCGGCAACCGAGGCCACTGTCTCCATCATGCTTTCCAGCGTGGAATTGACCGTGGCGCCGTTGGTCCAGGCGATCGAGAAATCGGATGGCCCGAGGAAAATGCCGTCGATGCCCGGCGTATCGAGGATGCCGTCGAGCGCATCGAGCGCGGCGCGCGTCTCGACCATCGCAAACGCCATGGTACGCTGATTGGTGTCACGCAGCCATTCGGCATAGTCGCCCTTGCCATGGCGGGGGAAGGCATAGGTCGGGCCCCACGAGCGCTCGCCGAGCGGCGGATATTTCATGGCTGCGGCGAACAGCTTCGCATCGGCCACCGAGTTGACCATCGGCGCAATGACCGCTTCGGCGCCGAAATCGAGAGCCCGGCTGGCCATGTCGAAACGGCCAACGGGAATGCGCACCAGCGCCGGCTTGCCCACAGCCAGTACCGGTGCCAGGCCGCGCAGGACGCTGTCCTCGTGATGGCCGCCATGCTGCATGTCGAGTGTGACCGCATCGAAGTCCTGCCTGGCGAGGATCTCCACGGTCAGGGCATCCGGCACGCCCGACCAGGCGGTGACCAGTGTTTCATCGGCGGCAAGACGGGACTTCAGGGACATCTAATCTCTTCCTTGTTAACGCCGGCAGTTTCAGCCGGAAACCGCCGCAAAGGCAAAGAAAAACCGCCCGGGTCGGCCGGGCGGTCGATTGGTCCAGTAAGAGGCCGGATCAGGTGTTCCTGATCTGCTCGATCGCCTGCGCCATCAGTTCGTCCATGGTGCGGCGGATCTGGTGATCGGACTGGTCGACGCCCGCAGCGTCGAAATCCTTGCGGATCTTGCGGAACACGTCATGGTCCCCGGCTTCCTCGATGTCGGAAACAACGACTTCCCTGGCGTAGGCGTCGGCGTCAGGGCCGGATTTTCCGAGCTTTTCGGCGGCCCACAAACCAAGCGCCTTGTTGCGCCGCGCCGAGGCCTTGAACCGAAGCTCTTCGTCGAGTGCAAATTTGCGCTCGAAGCCCTCTTCGCGGTCTTTCATGCTGCTCATGGCGTCCCTCCGGGTCAAATCCGATTCGTTGGCGGGTGAATATGTGTGTTACCGAAGCACAAACCAAAAGGTCGCGGGCCGGTCAATATGCTTCGTCATATGCTGCGCTGCGGCATTTCAGTCCCGAAAGCGGTTGATTGGAAGGATTTGCCGATTGAGCAAACGGTGTGATTGGGATAGACCCGGCATTGAACGTCACCGTCGCCGCATTAATTCAGGCGGACGGGCAGGAAGTGGTTCGCTTGCCGCCTGCCCGCAAATCCAGAGAAAAATTCAAATGAAAAATCGCCGCCGCATTTATGAAGGCAAGGCCAAGATCCTCTATGAAGGACCCGAGCCGGGCACGCTGATCCAGTTCTTCAAGGACGACGCAACCGCGTTCAACAAGAAGAAGCACGAGGTCATCGACGGCAAGGGCGTGCTCAACAACCGCATTTCCGAATACATATTCAACCATTTGAACCGCATGGGCATTCCGACCCACTTCATCCGCCGGCTCAACATGCGCGAGCAGTTGATCAAGGAAGTCGAGATCATCCCGCTCGAAGTGGTGGTGCGCAATGTCGCCGCCGGTTCGCTGTCCAAGCGCCTCGGCATCGAGGAAGGCACCGTCCTGCCGCGCTCGATCATCGAATTCTACTACAAGGCCGACGCGCTCGACGATCCGATGGTTTCGGAAGAGCACATCACGGCGTTCGGCTGGGCAAGCCCTCAGGAGATCGATGACGTCATGGCGCTCGCCATCCGCGTCAACGATTTCCTCTCCGGCTTGTTCATGGGCGTCGGAATCCAGCTCGTCGACTTCAAGATCGAGTGCGGCCGCCTGTTCGAGGGCGACATGATGCGCATCGTCGTGGCCGACGAGATTTCGCCGGACTCCTGCCGCCTGTGGGACGTGGCGACGCAGGACAAGCTCGACAAGGACCGTTTCCGCCGCGACATGGGTGGCCTCGTCGAGGCCTATCAGGAAGTCGCCCGCCGCCTCGGCATCATGAACGAGAACGAGCCGCCGCGTCCCACCGGTCCGGTGCTGGTCGCCTCGACCGACGGCCTCAAAGGCAAGCCGCACTGACAGCGGCTTGCAACCCGATATTCAGAACAGGAGCACGTCCAGCGTGATCAAGGCCCGCATTACCGTCACCCTCAAGAACGGCGTTCTCGACCCGCAAGGCAAGGCAATCGAACACGCGCTGTCGGGACTGGGCTTCGAAGGCGTCGGAGCGGTGCGGCAGGGCAAGGTGTTCGACGTCGAACTGGCGGAAAGCGACAAGGCCAAGGCCGAAGCGGACCTGAAAGCCATGTGCGACAAGCTGCTGGCGAATACGGTGATTGAGAATTATAGTGTGACGCTTACCTGAGGTTGTGTCGGAGGCAGCATGCCGGAAGTCACGAATGAGTTGATGTTCGAGCTGCTGAAGCGCGTGCATCACGAAATTGGTGAGCTTCGTCAGGACGTTTCCGAGACGAAACGGGAATTGAGTGTTATGCGGGGTCACATGGTGGCAACGCAAAGTGACATCCATAACATCTATGGCATTCTCGCCCGCCAGGATGATCGACTTGAACGCATAGAACGCCGTCTCGACCTGCGCGAACTTGCCGAAGCTCAGAGGCCTTACGAACCAAAATGAAATCAGCCGTCGTCCTTCTCCCTGGCCTCAACCGAGACCGCGACATGATCGCGGCGCTGACCAAGATTTCCGGACAGGCGCCGGCAACCGTGTGGCAGACCGACACCGAAATCCCCGATGTCGACCTGATCGCCATTCCGGGCGGCTTCTCCTTCGGTGACTATCTGCGCTGCGGCGCGATCGCGGCACGCATGCCGGTGATGCGGGCGGTCGCCGAAAAGGCGGCCAAGGGCGTGATGGTGATCGGCGTCTGCAACGGGTTCCAGATCCTGGTCGAGGCGGGACTGCTGCCCGGCGCGCTGATGCGCAACACCTCGCTGAAGTTCGTCTGCCGGCAGGTCAAGCTCGAAATCGCCAACGCCAACACCATGTTCACCCGCCGCTACCAGCCGGGCCAGATCATCCGCTCGCCGGTGGCGCATCATGACGGCAATTACTTTGCCGACGCCGACACGCTTGCCCGTCTCGAAGGCGAAGGCCAGGTGGTGTTCCGCTATGCCGAAGGCACCAATCCGAACGGCTCGATCAACGACATTGCCGGCATCGTCAGTGAACAAGGCAATGTGCTTGGCCTGATGCCGCATCCCGAGAATCTGATAGAGACGGCGCATGGCGGCAATGACGGCAGGGCGCTGTTCGAAGGCGCCTTGGGCGTTGCCGCTTGAAGTTTGCAACCGCAACCTTAAGAATTGCGGCAGTTCAAAATCATAGCGTGAGGGAGAGACGGTCATGAAACTCTATTCGCGGCCGTTGTCGCCCTACTCGTCGATCGTGCGGGCACTGGCCTATATCAAGGACGTGCCGCTCAAGATCATCGCGCCGCCGCCGGGTTTTCCGATCCCCGAGGAGTTTCGCGCCATATCGCCGATGAACCGGATTCCGGTTCTGATCACCGGCTCGGGCGAAACGATCGTCGAATCGGTGGTCATCGCCGAATATCTCGAAGAACGGTTTCCCGAACCGGCGCTGTTGCCGCCCGACTCGAAGGACCGCGCGCTGGTGCGCATGTTCGCGCGCATCACCGATCTCGATGTACTGACGCCGACGATGAAGCTTTTCGAGCTGCATTTCGTGCCGAAGCGCAACACTGCCGAGATCGACGCCCAGTTCGCCCGTCTCCACCATGGGCTGGCGGCCATCGAGGCACGCATGGCGCAAGGCCCCTTCGCGCTCGGCAACGACATCACCCTTGCAGATGCCTGGCTGACGCCGACACGGTTCATCCTCAACAATTTCCGCGCCATGACAGGCCGCCACGACCTGCTCGACGCCTATCCCAAATTCGATGCCTATCAGCAGATCGCCTCGCAGCATCCCGCATTGTCCAGGGTATGGGGCGAGATGACCGACGGCTTGAAGATCTTTCCGTCCGAACTCGAAATGGGTGCCGCTTGATCAAGAACAGGACGATCGCCCTGATCGCCGCGTCAGGCTTTGCCTTGGCATCGTGCCAGTCGAGCCCCAAGAGCACGCCCGTGCCGTCGGGCAAAAGTGCGGCGCTGCTGGCGATGGAACAGGTGGCGATATCGGCTCACAAATGCTGGATCGCCAGCAAGGATCCAGCCTTCAAGCAGTATCAGATGGCCAATGAGTTGAACTCGTTCAGCGGCCAGCCGCGCTTCCTGCTGGTGCCGGCCAAGCACTATGGCGGCAAACCCTTGCTGGTCGTGCAGGCGCAGGGGAATTCAAGCCATGTCGACGTCTTCGGACCGTTGATGAACGACCCGCTTGGCGCACGCATCAGCTCGGATGTCGCGCGCTGGCAGGCCGGCAATCCGGCCTGCGCAGCCACAGCCTGAGCCAGCCATGGGCCGGTTCCTGCAGACCGCAGGGTTGGTTGTTGGCCTGATAGCGCTCGCCCTGCAGTTCTCGATCACCATTCCGGCGTCGATGGAAGCGGGCCGCAGCCTGCTCGGCTCGATCGTGTTCTATTTCAGCTTCTTCACCATCCTGACCAACATTGGCGCCGTGCTGGTCCACACCTCGCTGTTGTCATCCAGCGGCTATGCTTGGCTGCCGGCCTTTGCCGGACCACGGATGCGCGCGGGCGTCGCGGTTTCGATCACTCTGGTCTTCATTGTCTATGCCACCGTGCTGGCGCGGCTCTGGCAGCCACAAGGCCTGTTCCTGCTTTGCGACGTCCTGCTGCACTATGTGACACCGGTGCTGTTTGTCCTGTGGTGGCTGATATCAGGCGCCGACGGCAGAACGAGATGGAGCGACATCTCCTGGTGGGTTGTCTATCCCATCGCCTATCTGGCCTATGCGCTGGCCCGGGCGCCGCTGGCGGGCGAGGTGCCCTACCCCTTCCTCGATATCGCCAGGAACGGCGTCGAGAGCGTCACTGTAGCGGCGCTCGCCATCACCGCGCTGTTCGTGGCGATATGCGTCGTCGCCGTTTTCGTCGATCACGGCATCAAGCGCCTCAGGAGCAAAGGCGCCCGATAGGCCGGGTGCTATTCCCAGAGCCGCTTGATGCCCTCGCGGTGAGCGTCGCAGCGCGAGAGGCCGATGTCCTTGAGTTGATCGTCGGTCATCTCCAGCAGTGCCAGCCGGCCGCGCCGGCGTTCCAGCAGATGGTCGATCCATTTCGCCAGCGACCTGACCACTCGCACAAGCCGGCCGACGAAGCCGCGCTGCCCGGACGGGCGAGCAGGCTGGCCGAGTAATTCGGTTCTCGAGTGGTGGAATGTTCCGATTGTATCCATTTTCTTTCTGCCAGAATATCAATTGCACCCTTATTAGCGCGCCATTGATATGTATTGACTCCCAAAACGGTGCAATATAGAAAATTGTCACCATGACAAATTGGATTCCAGATCTCACGGGTTCAGGTCCGCTGTATCAACGGCTCGCGGATTCCATCGAAGCGGATATCGACCGGGGCGTGATCGGCGCCGGGGCAAAGCTGCCGCCACAGCGCGACCTCGCCTACGACATCGGTGCCACGGTTGGCACGGTCGGCCGGGCCTATCAATTGCTGCGTGAGCGCGGCCTCGTCAGTGGCGAGGTCGGACGGGGCACCTATGTGCTGGGCGAGAACATTGGCGTTACAAAGCCAGAGGCCCCCGACACAAGCGTCGAAGGCACTCGTTCTGTCGATGCCCCCAAGGACAAGCTGCGTTTCGACAGCACGGCAGCTCCTGACATCGGCCAGGGTGCGATTGTCGCCGACGTCCTGTCGCGCACCGCACAGGACCATCCGCATGAGATTTCGAGCTACACGCGCGATTTCCCGGACCGCTGGTACGAAGCCGGCGCCCGCTGGCTGTCACGGAACGCCTTCCGGCCGACGGCCGATACAATCGTCCCCACTCTCGGCACTCATGCCGCGGTGATGGCCGCGATCGCGGCCCTGACGACGCCGGGCGACTATGTCGCCTTCGAGCACCTCACCTACTCGCAGATTTCCCGCAGCGCCGGCCTGATCGGCCGGCGCACCGCGCTTGTGGCCTCGGACGATGAAGGCCTCGATCCGGCGGATTTCGAACGGGTTTGCGCGCAAAAGCATCCCAAGATGATATTTCTGATACCGACGGCGCAGAATCCGACCTTGGTGACCTTGTCGCCGGCGCGCCGCGAGGCGATCGCGCGTGTCGCCCGTGAATACAACGTCATCCTGATCGAGGATGACCTCTACGGCCATCTGACCGACGACCCGACACCGCTGCTTGCCGAATTTGCGCCCGAACGCACCATCATTGCCGGCGGCCTGTCGAAATCGGTCGCCGCCGGTCTGCGTGGCGGCTGGCTCTCCTGCCCGCCCGCCTATCGCCATCGCATCCGTGTCGCCCACAAGATGATGACCGGCGGCATGCCATTCCTGTTGGCGGAGGTGAATGCCCGGCTGGTGCTTTCCGGCCAGGCCGGCGAAATCCGCAAGCGCAGCATCGCGGAGATCAGCGCCCGCATGTCCATAGTGCGCGAAAGTCTGGCGGGCTTCTCATTCAAGTCGCACGACAAAGTGCCATTCGTCTGGCTCACCCTGCCCGATCCCTGGCTTTCCGGCACCTTCAAGAATGCCTGCCTGGAGCACGGCGTGCTGATCGACGATGAGGATGAATTCAAGGCTGGGCG
The DNA here is from genome assembly GCF_020164795.1 of Mesorhizobium sp. ES1-3. Classification (NCBI taxonomy): domain Bacteria; kingdom Pseudomonadati; phylum Pseudomonadota; class Alphaproteobacteria; order Hyphomicrobiales; family Phyllobacteriaceae; genus Mesorhizobium; species Mesorhizobium sp. ES1-3. Next base: position 131,714 of record NZ_JAIUGW010000009.1, on the reverse strand, counting down.
CTCGGAGCGGGTTTTCCATGGGGTGCGCTTCGGTGTTTCGCAGCCGAGGCGGCGCGAGGATATTGCGGGCGGCGTCGCGGTGATCAGGCGGCTTCTGGACGAAGGCCGCGCAGGCTACGACAGCTTTTCCTGAACCATGCGCCCCCCAGCTTGCCCCGAGAAGCCGCCTTGCGAAACTGGGACTTGAACCGGACTCGGATCAGCCTTCGGCCTTGAAGTTTTTGGCTTCCTTCTCGGCCTTGTCCTTACCGTGCTTCTCGGCCAATTCCTTGGCTTGCCGGGGCGAAGCGTCGGTGGTCTCCGCTATATGGAGAGCCTCCTTGTCCGAGAGGCGATTGTCGTTCTTGCCTTGCTTGGTAGCCATGATCCTGTCTCCTAGTGATAGGGACCTAACGACCGGGGCATCATGGCGTTCCCCATTTGGCTTTGCGAAGCTCCAATAGCTGGCTGGGCGCCTTCCGTCGCGTACGGAAGGGTCTGGCGCGATCCGTCGTGGTCATCACCCTGTTGCTTTCTGCCTTTTTCCTCCGCCGACGGGTGTATCGGCCGCAGAGCTTGCGATAAGAGGAGACTCAAAATCCCTGCTCCACGGACATAGACCGCCGCCCATGACCATTTCCAATTCCGTGCCGATCACACCAGACCTCATCGCCGCGCATGGGCTGAAGCCCGACGAGTATCAGCGCATATTGGATCTGGTCGGACGCGAACCGAGCTTTACCGAACTCGGCATCTTCTCGGCGATGTGGAACGAGCACTGCTCCTACAAATCCTCGAAGAAATGGCTGCGCACCTTGCCGACCACCGGTCCGCAGGTCATCCAGGGCCCGGGCGAGAATGCCGGCGTGGTCGACATCGGTGACGGAGATTGCGTCGTCTTCAAGATGGAAAGCCACAACCACCCGTCCTTCATCGAGCCTTATCAGGGTGCGGCGACCGGCGTTGGCGGCATCTTGCGCGACGTCTTCACCATGGGCGCGCGACCGATCGCGGCGATGAACGCGCTGCGCTTCGGTGCGCCCGACCATCCCAAGACCAGGCATCTCGTCGCCGGCGTGGTTTCCGGCGTCGGCGGCTACGGCAATGCCTTCGGCGTGCCGACGGTCGGCGGCGAGGTCAATTTCGACGCCCGCTACAACGGCAACATCCTAGTCAACGCCTTTGCCGCGGGACTTGCCAAGACCGATGCCATCTTCCTGTCCGAGGCAAAGGGCGTCGGCCTGCCGGTCGTCTATCTCGGCGCCAAGACCGGCCGCGACGGCGTCGGCGGCGCCACCATGGCCTCGGCCGAATTCGACGACAAGATCGACGAGAAGCGCCCGACCGTGCAGGTCGGCGACCCCTTCACCGAAAAATGCCTGTTGGAGGCCTCTCTCGAACTGATGGCCTCGGGCGCCGTGATCGCCATCCAGGACATGGGTGCGGCCGGCCTCACCTGTTCGGCGGTCGAAATGGGCGCCAAGGGCGACCTCGGCATCGAGCTCGACCTCGACAAGGTGCCGGTGCGCGAAGAGCGCATGAGCGCCTACGAGATGATGCTGTCGGAAAGCCAGGAGCGCATGCTGATGGTGCTGCGCCCCGAAAAGGAAAAGGAAGCCGAGGCGATCTTCCACAAATGGGGCCTCGACTTCGCTATCGTCGGCAAGACCACCGACGATCTGCGCTTCCGCGTGCGGCACCAGGGCGACGAAGTCGCCGACCTGCCGATCAAGGATCTCGGCGACAAGGCTCCCGAATACGATCGTCCATGGGTGGAGTCCAAGAAGCCGGCGCCGCTTGCCGCCAACGACATCCCGCTAGCCGACCTCGCCGATGCGCTGCTGAAGCTGCTGGGCGGACCGGACCTGTCCTCGCGTCGCTGGGTGTGGGAACAGTACGACACGCTGATCCAGGGCAATTCGCTGCAGATTCCGGGCGGGGATGCCGGCGTGGTGCGCGTGGAGGGACATCCGACCAAGGCGCTGGCCTTTTCTTCCGACGTGACGCCGCGCTACTGCGAAGCCGACCCCTATGAGGGCGGCAAGCAGGCGGTGGCCGAATGCTGGCGCAATTTGACCGCTACGGGCGCACTGCCGCTCGCTGCCACCGACAATCTCAATTTCGGCAATCCCGAACGGCCAGAGATCATGGGCCAGCTGGTCGGCGCGGTGAAGGGCATTGGCGACGCCTGCCGGGCGCTTGGTTTCCCGATCGTGTCCGGCAACGTCTCGCTCTACAACGAAACCAACGGCCAGGGCATCCTGCCGACACCGACCATCGGCGGCGTCGGCCTGATATCGGACTGGTCGAAGATGGCGCGGATCGGCTTTGCGGCGGAAGGCCAGATGATCCTGCTGGTCGGCGCACCGGCTTCCTGGGGAACGCATCTTGGCCAGTCGGTTTATTTCAGGGATATCCACGGTCGCAGCGATGGCCCGCCGCCGCCGGTCGATCTCGAGCACGAGAAGCGCGTCGGCGACCATGTACGCTCGTTGATCGCGTCCGGCATCGTCACGGCGGCGCATGACGTCTCCGACGGCGGCATCGCGGTGGCGCTGGCCGAAATGGCGATGGCGTCGGGCATCGGCGCGACCGTTCCCGGACTGGTCGGTACCGATCCGATCCCGGTCTGGTTCGGCGAAGACCAGGGCCGCTATCTCCTGACGCTGTCGATCGATCCGCATGGCGATGAATGGGACGCTATCCGCAAGCAGCAGGGCGAACTGGGCATCTTCGCGCCGTGGATCGGCTCGACGGGGGGCAACGCGCTGAAACTCGGCGATGCCAGGGCAATCCCGGTCAGCGATCTGACCGCCGCTCATGAAAGCTGGTTCCCGCGTTTCATGGATCAGGCCAGTTGACGAGAGCATGATCCCGAAAAGTGGAAACCGGTTTTCGGAAAAGATCCTGCTCAATCATAAGAAACTGGCCGTACGGGCGCTGCTTGCAGTCGTCTTCTGGCCGTCGCTGTTCTTCTTCTGGTGCCTCGGGCCGTTCGTCTTCTTCCTGCTGTCGACGACCTCGAGTGAGGTTTGTCCCAGGCTGGAAACACGCGCCGAATTTCTCGCCGCGGCCAACGACACGCTTCCGATGCTGGTCCTGCAGAACCTCATCTATGCGGTTCCGATCGTCTGCCTGGTGCTTTGGAACCGGCTCCTGCCGGAGCCAACGCGAGCCAGGCACATTATCACCTGCGTCAAGCTTTTCGCCGTCTCGGCCGTCTTGGGGGCCTTGTGGGAGTATGGCTCTTCGCTCATCTGCGAAGGCTATGGCCAGCCGTTCTTCTCGCCTGCCTGGCAAATGACCAGTTATCTGGCGATCGCCAACCTGGCGGTCAACACCCCGCTCTACGTGCTGGTCTTCAGCCTTGGCCGCGCCTTCTCGATGCGCGAGGATGAGCCGGCGCAGGGGCCTGGGTGAAACCATCTCCTGAACACCAACGGAACGGACACCGGACGGAACCGCTTCAATCCGGATTGGAAAGGCTTTAGGCTTGTCCGACTCTCATCGCATGGGCCGCCGCGCCGCCGCCCTCCCGAAACAGGAATTTCTGCAATGGCAATGGACGCCCACGACATCGAAAAACTGATCAAGGACGGCATACCGGATGCCCGCGTGACGATCCGCGACCTCGCCGGCGACGGCGACCATTACGCGGCCGAAGTCGTGGCCGAGAGCTTTCGGGGAAAAAGCCGCGTCCAGCAGCACCAGATGGTTTACGACGCGCTGAAGGGCAATATGGGCGGCGTGCTGCATGCTCTGGCGCTGCAGACCAGCGTCCCCGACTGAGGCATTTCCACCCGCCACGCTTGGCCCAAAACGGCCCATTCTTTGCGCCATTCGGGCGATGGCATGGCTAAAGTCTTGTTTCGGGCAACCTATGGGTTTATTTGAAAGACATGCTTCGAGCCTGACTCCCACGGGCGTGAAAGGATATTCCATGAGCGGTATCAACGACTACATCGACAATGAAGTGAAGGGCAACGACGTCGTCCTTTTCATGAAGGGTACGCCCGGCTTCCCGCAATGCGGGTTTTCCGGCCAGGTCGTGCAGATCCTCGACTATATCGGCGCCGACTACAAAGGCGTGAACGTCCTGGACTCGGCCGAGCTGCGCCAGGGCATCAAGGACTACTCCAACTGGCCGACGATCCCGCAGCTCTACGTCAAGGGCGAATTCGTCGGCGGCTGCGATATCATCCGCGAAATGTTCCAGGCTGGCGAATTGCAGACCTTCCTGGTGGAGAAGGGCGTGAGCGTCAAAGGCGCCGCCTGACTTCAGTATCGGGCATGTCGATATCGACATGCCCCGGCCACCGGGGCGGCCCCACCTCGGCAATTTTTTACATCCCGGATCCCGGGACCAGGACGAGCCAATGCGCCGGCCCGCCGGCGCGTTTTCGTTTGAGAGATCGGACTTGCCGTGGACCAGCAGAAATCAGCGCCGCAAGGGGCAAGCACCTTGCCCGGGGCAAGCACCTTGCCCGGGGCAAGCATCTTGCCCATTCCGCGCTGGGAGTTCATCGCGCTCTGCGCCGCGCTGATGGCGCTCAATTCGCTGGCCATCGACATCATGCTGCCGGCGCTGCAGCAGATTGGCGCCTCGCTCGGTGTCGAGAACGAAAACCACCGGCAATATGTGATCACCGCCTACATACTGGGTTTCGGCGGCGGCCAACTGTTCTTCGGGCCGATCTCGGACCGGTTCGGGCGCCGTTCGCCGCTCGTCGCCGGCCTGATCATCTATGTGGCGGCGGCCGCCGCGGCCGCCATCGCGCCGAGCTTTGAAACACTTTTGATATGCCGCGCCGTGCAAGGCATCGGCGCGGCCGCCACGCGCGTCATCGCGGTCTCGATCGTGCGCGATACATTCGATGGCCGGCGTATGGCCGAAGTCATGTCGCTGATCTTCATGGTGTTCATGGCCATCCCGGTCGTGGCACCAGGCATCGGCCAGTTCATCATGCTGTTCGCTACCTGGCATTGGATCTTCGTTACCATGGCCGTCGGCGCCCTGGTCGTGTCGGCATGGTCGCTGCTGCGCCTGCCCGAGACGCTGCATCCCGAATACCGCCGGCAACTGACGGTATCCTCCATTGTCGGCGGCTTCCGCATCGTGCTCACCAACCGCATCGCGCTCTGCTATGCCTTCGCCAGCACGTTCATCTTCGGCGCCATGTTCGGCTTCATCGCCTCGGCGCAGCAGATCTATGTCAACGTCTTCGACGTCGGCGAGATGTTCCCCGTCATCTTCGCCGGTGTCGCGGGCGTGCTCGCCTTCTCCAATTATCTCAACTCGCGCCTCGTCGGCCGCGTCGGCATGCGCCGCCTGTCGCAAAGCGCGCTGCTGCTGTTTCTGGTGATCAGCCTGGCCTGGCTGGTGGTTTCACTCGAAACGAGAATGCCGCTCTGGCTGTTCATCACCTTCTTTGCCGGCGCCATGCTACCGTTTGGCTGCCTCGGCGCCAATTTCAACGCATTGGCCATGGAGCCGCTTGGCCAATTGGCCGGAACGGCGTCGTCCATCCTGGGTTTCATGCAGACTTTTCTCGGCGGCATCCTCGGCACGCTGATCGGCCAGGCTTTCAACGGCACGGTGACGCCGCTGGCCGCCGGATTCTGCAGCGTCTCGGTTGCCGCGCTGCTGATGATCCTGATTGCCGAGCGCGGCAAGATGTTCCAGCCGCAGAACGCACCCGTTTCAGGGCACGTCACCGATCTGCACTGAGACAACACACGCCTTGAGTTTTGTTTGGCTTAAAGCCAAGCCGGGGCCAAGCGACGTGCGTCAGGATGTATCTTCGAGCGAGCCGTGAAGCGAGGAGAAAGCATTCGCCCCGCGATCGCCCCGCCCATGCCATCTGAAAAGGGCAACGGTAGAGCGTCGTCGAGTACCTTGATGATGGATGCCACGAAGGCACGGCCGAGCTGGGAATCGGTTCCCAAGTCAGAATAGGTGGCACGAGGCTTGCCGATCAGCGTGCCGTTGCGGCGAAGCGAGAACCGCAGTGTCAAGGACATGCCCGCGGTTCCTGGCGGCGGCTGCCAGCACGCATAGATGGCGTCCGACATCTCCTTGATGGTGTCGATGGGATCGGTGCTACGGCAGAGGCGCTCTTGCGGGAGCGCCTCGTTGCAATTCGCAAACAAGGTAAGTGCCGCAAAAACCGCGAACCGACGTTTCATTCGAGAGCCTCCGCCAGAACGCAAGGGTTCGACCGTACAACCCAACAGTTCAAGCCCCAGGAATTGATCCTATTCCGCCCACAGCTCGCGGCGCAGTTCCTGCCAGCTGTCCTTGTCCGGTGCGACAAGCAGGCCGCCGTCGACATGCGAGGGCAGATAGGCGCTGCCGTCGACACGCGCGGCATGGCCGCCGGCTTCCTGATGGATCAGCACGCCCGGCAGATGATCCCAGGGCATCAGCTTGTTGTAGACGACAAAATGCGCATGCCCGCTGGCCAGCAGGCGATATTCGTGCGCGGCGCAGCGATAGGCGAACTGCGACAGTGCCTTGGTCTGGTTGCGCGCAAGGCGGGAGCGCTCCGGCTCGTCGAGATATTGCCAGGAGACCGCGCCGGTCATTTGCGAGATCGGAACGGGTGCCGCCACATGCACTTTCTCCAGGCTGCCATGGGCATGCCTGATATGGCTGCCGGCACCCCTGGCGGCGATGAGCCAATCCTTGCCCACCGGATCATGGATGATGCCCGCGACCGTCTCGCCCCTGACCACGACCGCAAGCATGACGCCGAACAGCGGCACGCCGGATGCGAAATTGAAGGTGCCGTCCACCGGATCGATGGTGAATGCCAGTTCGGCATCGCCCAAGCCGTCGAGCAGCGCCGGATTGTCGGAGCAGGCCTCCTCGCCCACCACCATGGCCGAGGGATAGCGCTCGCGCAGCCTGGCGTTGATCAGCCGCTCGGCGTTGACATCGGCCTCCGTCACCAGGTCTGCGGCGGAAGTCTTCTGCCTGATATCGCCATTGCCCAACCGGCGAAAGCGCGGCATGATTTCGGCTTGGGCTGCCTCGGCCAGAATGCCGGCCAGCCAGTCGATCGCGGTATCGTCAAATGTCATCGGGAATATCTTGCCTGGTCGCGAGGGTTTCATTGAGGGCGGCGAAATCGAACAGCTTTCGGTCGAGCAAATGCGACGGCCTGGTGTTGGACAGAGCACGGATCATCGTGTCCTTGCGGCCAGGCATGCGCTTTTCGATGTCTTCGAGCATCGCCTTCATGGCGTTGCGCTGCAGCCCTTCCTGGCTGCCGCAGAGGTCGCAGGGAATGATCGGGAACCGCATCGCGGCGGCGAATTTCTCCAGATCGACCTCGGCGCAGTAGCTGAGCGGCCGCAACACCATGACGTCGCCGTCGTCGTTGAGCAGTTTTGGCGGCATGGCGGCAAGCCGGCCGCCATGGAACAGGTTCATGAAGAAGGTTTCGAGAATATCCTCGCGATGATGGCCGAGGACCAGGGCCGAACAGCCCTCCTCGCGCGCGATCCGGTAGAGATGGCCGCGCCGCAGCCGCGAGCAGAGCGAGCAATAGGTGCTGCCTTCGGGGAGCTTGTCGGTGACTACCGAATAGGTGTCCCGGTATTCGATCCGGTGGGCTATGCCGTTGGCGTCGAGATAGTCGGGCAGGATGTGCTTGGGGAAATTTGGCTGGCCCTGGTCGAGATTGCAGGCCAGCAACTCGACCGGCAGCAGCCCGCGCCATTTCATGTCCAGCAGCAAGGCTAGCAGACCGTAGGAATCCTTGCCACCAGATAGCGCCACCAGCCAGCGCTCGCCGGGCTTCACCATCGAGAAGTCCTCGATCGCCTGGCGGGTCTGCCGCAGCAGCCGCTTGCGCAATTTGTTGAACTCGACCGAGGACGGCACCTCGGCGAACAGCGGGTGGGAGCCGCCTTCGGCGGCCGGTTCAAGTGTTTCGATGTCTGGCTGCATGTTCATGGCGCGACGGCCCCGGATGTGACTTCCGCCGGCTTAGCGCATTGGCCGGAAAATCGAAATTGATTTCAGCGACACGCCGCAAAGCGGATGCCTGAAACAAAAAGGCCGCCTCGATGGGCGGCCTTTCCGGTATCGCAGAAAAGCGTTCGCTTAGCGCGAATAGAATTCGACGACCAGGTTCGGTTCCATCTGCACGGCGAACGGAACGTCGGCGAGGCCCGGGATGCGGGAGAAGGTCGCGACCATCTTGTTGTGATCGGCATCGATGTAGTCCGGCACGTCGCGCTCGGCGAGGCCGACCGACTCGAGGACGATGACCAGCTGCTTCGACTTTTCGCGCACTTCGACGACATCGCCCGGCTTGCAGCGGTACGAGCCGATGTTGACGCGCTTGCCGTTGACGTTGACGTGGCCGTGGTTGACGAACTGGCGGGCGGCGAAGATGGTCGGCACGAACTTGGCGCGGTAGACGACCGCGTCGAGACGCGATTCGAGCAGGCCGATCAGGTTCTCCGAGGTGTCGCCCTTGCGGCGGTCGGCCTCTTCATAGACCTTGCGGAACTGCTTTTCCGAAACGTCGCCATAGTGACCCTTCAGCTTCTGCTTGGCGCGCAGCTGCAGGCCGAAGTCGGAAAGCTTGCCCTTGCGGCGCTGGCCATGCTGGCCGGGGCCGTATTCACGCTTGTTGACCGGGGACTTCGGGCGGCCCCAGATATTTTCGCCGAGACGGCGGTCGATCTTGTATTTCGCGGATTCGCGCTTGCTCATCGCATTCCCTTTTCAAAACAACACACCCGGCACCTCATGGTCCGGGTGAAGGAAACGCGCCCTCCTCTGGCCTCCGTTTTCGAGACCTGACAGGGTTTTCCCACGCAACGCGGCGGAAAACCCACGGGACACGTCAGTTCAAACAAGATCGGAAACGACTGTCGTGACAGACCTTGCGTATACAAAACAAACACCGGACATCGCTGCCCGGCGTTGGCGGCTGGTTAAACCGAGATTTAACCGGTGTCAAGCTTGTGAGTGGCGCGGGCCGGCGCAACCGTATAGCGTTTAGGCGTTGATGCGATGCCGGATGTGGCGGGAGGTTTGCGCCAGCGGCACCAAGAGGGACTGGAGCTAGAGGAGCCCAATTGCATGAAGAAGTTCTTCCTTACCCTGGCAGGCGCCGCGGTGCTTGCAGGATCGATGGCGGTGGCCCCGGAGCCGGCGATGGCGCGCCATTGGCATGGCCATAGACAGGTCTGCCGCGTCATCGTCAAAAAGCGAGTGGTGTGGCGGCATGGTCATCGCAGGGTGATCGTCGAGAGAGTACGGCGCTGCCGCTGGTAGGCATTTCAACGCGACAATCCCAAGGCCAGCGAACCGTCGCTGGCCTTTTTTCATTCCAAGGTAGTCTGGCTCGAAGCGCTCGATCCTAGGATTTTTTCGCCGGTAATCCCTTACGCTTCGTCTCGGCGAATTCCTCGAGCTGCTTTTCGCTCATCGATTCATACATGCCCTTGGAAGCGCCTTTGAGTTCGCTTTTCTTGGTCTCGCCGCGTTTGGCGGAGAGTGCGGCGCCGGCGGCCTTCTGCTGGGCTTTCGAGGTGGCTGGCATGGCGGGTTCTCCTTTGCTGTCAAGAGAAACGCCGCGTTTCGGCGGCGGTTCCAGCGCCTGTGGCTCGTTCCGGTCCACCCGGCGCCAGCCGGTGGCCGGCCAGGCGATTTTCGTTGGCAGCCTTCCCGTGTCCGGAACCCCAGTGTAGGACGGCTCAATGAAATCCCTGACAGATCCCTCACAGGCTCTCTCCACTGGCCTGGCGAAAATCCGCACCGAATTACACGTGCCGGATGGATTTCCGGCTGATGTAGTGGCCGCGGCCGAGGCGGCGGCCAAACGTGTGCCCGACCAGCATGCCGATCGAAGGGCGATGCCCTTCGTCACGCTCGATCCGGCTGCCTCCACCGACCTTGATCAAGCGTTCTCCATCGAGGCGAGCGGCGGTGATCTTCTGCTGCATTATGCCATTGCCGACGTGGCCTGGTTCGTCGAGGACGGCGACACGGTGGATCTCGAGGCCTGGACGCGGGGCGAGACACTCTACATGCCGGACGGCAAGGCCGGGCTCTACCCGCCGGTGATTGCCGAGGGCGCGGCAAGCCTGTTGCCGGACGGACCCCGTCCAGCTGTTATCTTCACGGTTCGGGTTGCGCAGGACGGCGCGACGAAGTTGGACGGCGCGGAGCGGGCAATCATTCAAAGCCGCGCCAAGCTCGCCTATGACAGCGTGAAGGCTTCCGACGTTCCGGCCGGCTTCGCCGAAATGGCGCTGCGCATGGCAATGAACGAACAGCGCCGTGGGGCTTCCCGCGTCGATCCACCCGAGCAGGAGGTGGAGAGGCTTGCCGATGGCGCATACCGGCTTTCGTTCAGACCGCTGCTGCAATCCGAGCAGGACAACGCAGCACTTTCGCTGGCCGCCAACATGGCGATTGCCGATGCCATGCTGGCGCATCACACCGGCTTGTTTCGGGTGATGTCGGGGCCGGATGCCTTCAAGGTTCAAAGACTGCGCAACGCGGCACAAGCCCTCGGACTGTCCTGGCCGGCCTCCACCGGGTTGCGAGACTATCAGCGAACCCTCGACCCGACCGATCCGCGACAGGCGGCGCTGATGCTGGAAATCCGCCATTCAAGCCCCGGCGCGTCTTATCAACCCTATCAGGACGGCGTTGTCCCCTGGCACGAGGCCATGGCCGCGACCTATGCCCATGCAACCGCGCCGCTCAGGCGACTTGCCGATCGCTATGTCGTGCGCTGCGCGCTGGCTATCGCCAACGGCCAGCCCGTGCCCCAGGCAGTAACCGACGCGTTCGCCCGATTGCCGAAGGCGATGGGACGTGCCGATAGCCGCGCTTCGCAGATCAACCACGCAGCCATCGACCTTGCGGAGGCGATAATGCTGGAAGGCCGCGAGGGTGAGACATTCAAAGCCGTTGTCACCGACTTCGTCGACCATGGCGTGCGCGTTCAACTTGCCGACATGCCTGTGGTCGCCACCGTGAAGGCCTCCGGCCCCAGACAGGGCGACGGTCTGACGCTAAGGCTGGTCCTGGCCGATCCTGATCAACGCAGGATCGTTTTCGAACCGGTTTGAGTGGCGGGCACCTCCGCCACTTTCCAAGTGCACGGTCAGCCCAAATCCCTGCATGAGGCGGCTGACGGCGAAATCCGCCTTGCCCGAGGTGAAGACCGCGATATCGGGCACGCCTTGCGGCAGCGCCCCATCGATGGGCGGCAGCAGCGAAAGGGCTCGCCGTGCGATCGCCTCGGCCGGATCGATCCAGTCGACCGGCCACGGCGCGGTCTTGCGCATGCGATTGACCAGAAAGGGATAGTGCGTGCAGGCCAGCACGACGATATCGGTGCGCATGCCGTCACGCTCGATGAAGCATGGCGCGATTTCGGCGCGCACGGCCTCCTCGTCGACGAAGCCCTCGCGCATGTAGGCTTCGGACAGGCCCGCCAGCCTGTCGCTGCCGACCAGGCGGACATGGCATTTCTGTGCCCATTTGCTGATCAAGTCGCGCGTGTACTGGCGCTTCACCGTGCCCGGCGTCGCCAGCACCGAGACCAGGCCCGAGCGCGTGCGCTCGGCCGCCGGCTTGACCGCAGGTACCGTGCCGACAAAGGGATGGCCGGGAAATCTTTCGCGCAAAGCGTCGATCACCAGCGTCGAGGCGGTGTTGCAGGCAATCACCGAAATGGCCGGCTTGAACCGGTCGAGCAGTCTGGCGAACAGCTCCAGTATATGGATGCGCAGCGCCGGCTCTTCCCAGGCGCCAAAAGGAAAAGCGGCGTCGTCGGCGACATAGATGAATCGACGGTCTGGCATCAGGACACGCGCCTCGCGCAACACGGTGAGCCCGCCGACGCCGGAATCGAACATCAGGATCGGCTGCTCAGTCATTGTCGGTTCCCTTGCCGCCGAGCGGCGGCGTGTCCGCATCGTCGCCGTTGGCGTCCGGCACCCGGCCAGCAGCCTCCGCCTTGCGCGCGCGCGCGGCGGCCGCGGGCAAACGCCGCGGGTCATCGCCCGGTGACCCATCGCCGCGCGGCATCGCGGGTGAAAACCGGTCGAGCGACGAGATGATGCCGCGCAACACCTTGAGCTCCGGTTCGGCGAAGCCGGCGCGCGTCAGCACGGCGCGCAGATTGTCGACCATTTTCGGCTTCTTCGGCGCCGGCCGGAAATAGCCGCGCGCTTCCAACGCGCCTTCCAGATAGGCGAACAGGCCGTGCAATTCTTCCTTGCTTGCCGGCTTCATCTCCGGCCCCGAAAAATTGGTTCTGGTCTCGTCCTCCAGGCCCGACTTCATCCACTCATAGGACATCAGCAAGGCCGCCTGGGCGATGTTGAGCGAGGAGAAATCGGGATCGACCGGGAAAGTGACGATCTCGTCGGCAAGGCCAACCTCGTCATTGTAGAGACCGAAGCGCTCACGACCGAACAGGATACCGGTGCGTTGCCCCATTCCGTGACGGGCACGCAGCATCCTGCCCGCTTCCACCGGGCCGCGCACGGATTTGAAGCCGTCGCGCTGCCTGGCGGTGGTGGCGAAGACGAAGTTCAGGTCGGCGAGCGCCGAGGCCAGATCCTCGTAAACGGTGACGGCATCGATGACATGGTCGGCACGGCTGGCGGCGGCGCGCGCCTTCTCGCTCGGCCAGCCGTCGCGCGGGTTGACCAGGCGCAACTCCGACAGTCCGAAATTGGCCATGGCGCGGGCGACCATGCCGATGTTTTCGCCGAGCTGCGGCTCGACCAGAATGATCGCCGGGCCGGCGGCTGCGGTGTTAGCGGGGTCTTTGGTGATAGGCATGACTGTCAATGAACTGCTGTTTGCGGCATTTCAGCGTCCCCTGCCATATTCGGCCGTGAAAATGAAGCATTCGCAAATGAAGGCGGCCATGCCTCACATTCGTGACAGATCGCCGTTTGCGTGGCCAAAAGCGCTTTGATATAGGGGCGGCATCCCCCGGCCGACGCCACACGGGCAAGGTCGTCCCATTCCCAGCAACGAGGCATTCTTTCCATGGCGAAGATCAAGGTGGCGAACCCGGTCGTCGAACTCGACGGCGACGAGATGACCCGCATCATCTGGCAGTTCATCAAGGACAAGCTGATCCACCCTTATCTCGACCTCAAGCTCGAATATTACGACCTCGGCATCGAGCATCGTGACGCCACCAACGACCAGGTGACCATCGATTCGGCCAACGCCATCAAGAAATACGGCGTCGGCGTGAAATGCGCGACCATCACCCCCGACGAGCAGCGCGTCGAGGAATTCAAGCTGAAGAAGATGTGGAAATCGCCCAACGGCACCATCCGCAACATTTTGGGCGGCACCATCTTCCGCGAGCCGATCATCATGAAGAACGTGCCGCGCCTGGTGCCCGGCTGGACCAAGCCGATTATCGTCGGCCGTCACGCTTTCGGCGACCAGTACCGCGCCACCGATTTCCGCTTCCCCGGCAAGGGCAAGCTGACAATCAAGTTCGTCGGCGAGGACGGCCAGGTGATCGAGCATGACGTATACGACGCGCCCGGCGCCGGTGTCGCCATGGCCATGTACAATCTCGACGAGTCGATCCGCGAATTCGCCCGGGCGTCGCTGAACTACGGCCTGCTGCGCAACTATCCGGTCTACCTGTCGACCAAGAATACCATCCTCAAGGCCTATGACGGCCGCTTCAAGGATATTTTCCAGGAGGTCTACGAGGCGGAATTCGAGTCCGAGTTCAAGTCGAAGAAGCTGTGGTACGAACACCGCCTGATCGACGACATGGTGGCGTCGAGCCTGAAATGGTCCGGCGGCTATGTCTGGGCCTGCAAGAACTATGACGGCGACGTGCAGTCCGACACGGTTGCGCAGGGTTTTGGGTCGCTCGGCCTGATGACCTCGGTGCTGATGACGCCGGATGGCAATACCGTCGAAGCCGAAGCCGCGCACGGCACCGTCACCCGCCACTATCGCCAGCATCAGAAGGGCGAGGAAACCTCGACCAATTCGATCGCCTCGATCTTCGCCTGGACGCGTGGCCTAGCGCACCGCGCCAAGCTCGACGACAACGCGGAACTGAAGCGCTTCGCCGAGACTCTGGAAAGGGTCTGCATCCAGACCGTCGAGAGCGGCTTCATGACCAAGGACCTGTCGCTCTTGATCGGCCCCGACCAGCCCTGGCTCTCGACCACCGGCTTCCTCGACAAGATCGACGAGAATCTGCAGAAGGCGATGGCGTAAGTACCCGTAGTTCCAAATGCGAAGGCTCCGAAAGGAGCCTTCGCATTTTAGGGCCGGCGAAAGCGAAGGGCCGACAGCATGACCAAGCCAATCCTCTACGGCGCGGATTACAGTGTGTATGTGCGCATCGCGCGGATGGCGCTGGAGGAAAAAGGCATCGACTACGAGCTGGTGCCGCTCGACATCTTCGCCTCCGAGGGCATTCCCGCTTGGTACCTCGAACACCACCCGTTCGGCCGCATCCCGGCTTTCGAGCATGACGGCTTTCGCCTGTTCGAGACTAGCGCGATCGCGCGCTATGTCGACGAGGCGTTCGACGGTCCGGCGCTGCAGCCGACGGACCCGCGCAGCCGTGCGCGGATGAACCAGATCATCGGCATGCTCGATGCTTATGGATACCGGTCGATGGTCTGGGACGTCGCGGTCGAGCGGCTAGAGAAGGCGGAGCCCGATGAGAGCTTGATCGCCTCTGGCCTGCGGCAAGCCGAAACAGTGCTCAAGGTGCTGACGTCGCTGAAGGCACAAGGGGCATGGCTGCTTGGCAATCAGCTGACCTTGGCCGACCTGCATGCGGCGGCGATCGTCGGTTATTTTGTCAAGGTCAGCGAGGGGCAGAAGCTGCTTTCCTCGTTCGCCGAAATCCAGGCATGGTGGAACCGCATCGCCGCCCGCAAGGCCATTGAGACGACCCAAAAGACCGATTGAGCAGTCATTATGCGGTAACGGGCTAAAGCCCTATCTCGGGTCGGGTGACCATCAGCCAGAGGATGGCAAGCACCGCAGCGAAAGCTGGAAAGCCGCAGATAAACCAGATGCGGAACAAGCGCTTTTCCGCTGCCGGCAACGATGCGTTTTCGGTGGCGGCCTGCCGCGCGAGGTTTCGGATCCGGATCTGAATCCAGACCACCGGCAGCCAGAACAGACCGGTCACGACATAGAGCAGCAGCGACAGCACGATCCAGCCTTCAGACAGCGGCCAACCGATGGCCTGCGCCAGCAACAAGCCCGTTATCGGCTGCACCACGACGGCCATGGCGGTGAATATAGCGTCGGCGAGGACGACCGTGCCCGCGACATGGGCGACGAGGTCGGCGCGACCAGTGCGTTGCGCCATCAGCATGAAGAAAGCGATGCCGGCGCCCGTGCCGAAGAGGACGGTGGCGCCGATGACATGCAGCCAGCGCAGGGTATCGACCCAGAGGTTCATCGTTCTTCCAAGATCGCCAGAGCCACCAGGACGAGGCAAAGCGCGGGCACTGTCTTGACCATTGCTCCCAGCGGATCGAGCCACAGGTCGGGAGCAAATACGGTGGCTCCAGCAAGATAAATCAAGGTGATTGCAATCATGCCCGTCAGCGCGTGGCGCGCGAGGGATCTCAAGAGAACCGCGGCTCCGACAACGATGTCCGCGACACCGCCGGCAAGAACAATTCCGAGCGCCAGCGTGGGCGGCAGGCCATGCGAGACAAGAATGCCGGCCGCCGCATCCTGCCGCGCCAAGCCGATAACGCCAGAGGCCAACCAGAACATCGACAGGACAGCAAACACGACCGGTTTCAGCAGCCACAGGCGCGCAAACCACCGCTCCTGGACTCGCGCGGGCATGGCGGACAGCGTCGCCTCGAGCGGCTGCAGCGGATGGCCGCTCACCTCGTTCCAGGGTTGGGCGTTGCCAGTCACGCCGCGCGCCAAAGCCGCCAGGGCTGCACTGCGCAAAGGCGACCGCCAGCCAAGCAAGCCAAGGCCATCGGCAACAGCCGCGGCAAGCCGGCCGACAATGGCCGGCATCGGGACGACCCTGGCCTGCGGCAGGCCAAGCCAGGCACGAAAGGCGCAGATAACATCGGCGAGCGATCGCGCATCTGTTTCGACGAGATCGAGGGCAGAGCTGGGCGGAAGAGATCCGGAAACCGCTCGCGAGACGGCTTCGGTAACGTCGGAAACCGCCACGGACTGGATAGGCTGGCGCGACATGACGGCCGGGATAAAACCGGGAAAGGCGGCCAGGGCGCGCAAAAGCGCGGTCCCGCCATAGGCGGCCGGCGCGATCACCAGGCCCGGGCGCAGAATAGCCCACTCCAGCGAAGAACCGGCGACAGCTTCGTCGCCTTGCGCTTTAGTCCTGAAGAAAACATCGGAAGAGGCGGGATCGGCGCCAATGGCGGAAATCTGCGCTAAGCGGCGCACGCCAGCCTGTTCGCAGGCCACGACCAGCGCCACCACCGAGCCCCGGTGTATGGCGTCGAGCCGGTCGCGCGGGCCGTCCTGCAAGGCGCCCGCCGCATTGACGACCGCGTCCATGCCGGCGACGATCGGCATCCAGTCCTCGGGAGCAAGCAGCCGCGACATGTCGGCTGCAACCCATCGCACCGCCGGCCAGCGCCGCCCGGCATCCCTGATATCGCGACCGAGGGCGGTCACATGATGGCCTTCACCAAGCAGATGTCCGACGACGGCTTCGCCGATCAGACCATAGCCACCAAGGACAAGCACTTTCATGCTGTGACTTTCAGGCTGCCTCCAGCGCCGCCCTTACCGCGGCGATCGCATCATTGGCTTTTGACGCATCCGGGCCACCGGCCTGGGCCATGTCGGGGCGGCCGCCGCCGCCCTGCCCGCCCAATGCGGCGGAGGCCACGCGTACCAGGTCGACGGCGCTGAAGCGGCTGACGAGATCATCGGTGACGGCGACCACGACGCTCGCCTTGTTGTCCTCGCCAGCGCCAACGAAGACGACGACGCCAGAGCCAAGCGAAGTCTTGCCGGCGTCGGCAAGCGGCTTCAGATCTTTTGGTGATACGCCGGAAACCGCCTTGCCGAGGAAGCCGACGCCAGCGACGATCTCGTTGGCGGCTGGCGCATCGGCAGGCGACCCGCCGCCCAGCGCCAGCTTCTTGCGCGCTTCGGTCAGGTCCTTCTCGAGCTTCTTGCGTTCTTCGAGCAGCGCTTCGACGCGCGCTGGCACATCTGCCGGCGAGATCTTCAGCGTGGCGGCGGCCGCCTTCAGCCGCCTGTCCTGTTCGTCGAGATGTTTTCGCGCGGCTTCGCCTGTCAGCGCCTCGATACGGCGCACGCCTGCGGCGACCGCACCGTCCGAGACGATGCGCACGAGGCCGATATCGCCGGTCGCCCTGACATGCGTGCCGCCACACAGTTCGACCGAATAGGGCCGATTGGCCTTGGCGCCATGCAGGCCCGTGCCCATCGAGACAACGCGCACTTCATCGCCATATTTCTCTCCGAACAGCGCCATCGCGCCCTCGGCAATGGCGTCGTCGACCGACATCAGGCGCGTGGTGACCGGGCTGTTCTGGACAACGATCTCGTTGGCCATGCGCTCGACCTCATCGAGCTCCTCGGCCGAAATCGGCTTGTTGTGCGAAATATCGAAGCGCAGGCGCTCGGGTGCGACCAGCGAGCCTTTTTGCGCGACATGGGTGCCCAGCACCTCGCGCAGCGCCTCGTGGATCAGATGCGTCGCGGAATGGTTGGCGCGTAGCCTGGAGCGCCTGGCATGATCGACCTTCAGTTCGACCGCGGCACCCGTCTTGACCGTGCCCGCGATCACCTTGCCCAGATGCACGAACAGACCATCGGCCTTCTTTTGTGTATCGGAGATCTCGACCGAGAACCCCTCACCCGAGATAACGCCGGTGTCGCCCATCTGGCCGCCGGATTCGCCATAGAACGGCGTCTGGTTGACGACCACGGCGACCGCATCGCCCTTGGCGGCGCTGTCGACGGTCTTGCCGTCCTTGATCAGCGCCTGGATGAGGCCCTCAGCCTGCTCGGTTTCGTAGCCGAGGAATTCGGTGGCGCCGGTCTTTTCACGCACGGAGAACCAAACCGTCTCGGTGGCCGCCTCGCCGGATCCGGCCCAGTGCTTACGCGCTTCCGCCTTCTGCTGCTCCATCGCATTGGTGAAGCCGGCGAGATCGACCGAAATGCTGCGCTGCCGCAGGGCGTCCTGTGTCAGGTCGAGCGGGAAGCCATAGGTGTCGTAGAGCTTGAATGCCGTCTCGCCATCCAGCATGTCGCCGGCGCCGAGCTTCTCCGTCGCCTCGGAGAGCAGCCCGAGGCCACGCACCAGCGTCTTGCGGAACCGTGTCTCCTCGAGTTTCAAGGTCTCGGTGATCATCGTTTCGCCACGCACCAGTTCCGGATAGGCCTGGCCCATCTCGCGCACCAGCGCCGGTACCAGCTTCCACATCAATGGATCTCGGGCGCCGAGCAACTGCGCATGGCGCATGGCGCGGCGCATGATACGGCGCAGCACATAGCCGCGGCCTTCATTCGACGGCAGCACGCCGTCGGCGACCAGGAAGGAGGACGAGCGCAGATGATCGGCAATGACGCGGTAGGACGCAACCGTTTCCGCATCGGGCGCGCGCCCAAGCGCGGAGGACGCCACATCGATCAAATGACGGAACAGGTCGGTCTCGAAGACGCTCTCCACCCCTTGCAGGATGGAGGCCATGCGCTCCAGTCCCATGCCGGTGTCGATCGACGGGCGTGGCAGGTCGACCCGCTCCTCCTTCGTCACCTGCTCATACTGCATGAACACCAGGTTCCAGAATTCGAGGAACCGGTCGCCATCCTCCTCCGGACTGCCGGGAGGGCCGCCCCAGATGTGCTCGCCACGGTCGATGAATATCTCCGAGCATGGGCCGCAGGGTCCGGTGTCGCCCATCGCCCAGAAATTATCCGAGGTCGGGATGCGGATGATGCGATCGTCGGAGAAACCAGCGATCTTCTTCCAGAAGCCGGCCGCCTCATCGTCCGTGTGGTAGACGGTGACCAGCAGCTTGTCCTTCTTCAGCCCGAATTCCCTGGTGATGAGGTTCCAGGCAAGTTCGATGGCGCGCTCCTTGAAATAATCGCCGAAGGAGAAATTGCCGAGCATCTCAAAGAAGGTCAGGTGGCGCGCGGTATAGCCGACATTGTCGAGGTCGTTGTGCTTGCCGCCGGCGCGAACGCTTTTCTGGGCGGTGGTGGCACGCGAATAGGGCCGCTTCTCCAAACCGGTGAAGACATTCTTGAACTGCACCATGCCGGCATTGGTGAACATCAATGTCGGATCATTGCGTGGCACGAGCGGGCTCGAGGCCACGACCTCGTGGCCCTCCTTGCGGAAATAGTCGAGAAAGGTCGACCGGATCTCGTTCACGCCACTCATGGATACTGCCTTTTCGAGAGAGCCGCCGGCCGGACCGGCGGGAGATGGCTCTGTGTTTTCTAGAAGATGGAGTTGGCCTTTTAGCCGTAGCTCTTGACCCTGTCCAGAAACACGGAATTGGGCCAATTCGCGCCTTGCACCGGCATTTGCGCGGACGCGCAAACGAAAACCGCCGGCGCGAAGGCCGGCGGTTTGGAACGCGATACTACAGAACTCTGTTACTTAAGCATCAGATGTTAGGCTGGTTTTATGGCCAAACTCTGGCCGTTACCCTACATCGCGCCGGCTTCGTCCTCGAAACCGTCGTCGCCATTGCCTTCAGAGCCACCATTTTCAAGGAATTTTTCGGCGATCAACCCGGCATTCTGCCTGAGCGCCAGTTCGATCTCGCGCGCGGTGTCGGGATTGTCGCGCAGGAACAGTTTGGCGTTTTCGCGGCCCTGGCCGAGACGCTGCGAATTGTAGGAGAACCAGGCGCCCGACTTCTCGACCACGCCGGCCTTGACGCCGAGATCGACCAGTTCGCCGGTCTTGGAGACACCCTCGCCATACATGATGTCGAACTCGACCACCTTGAAGGGCGGCGCCAGCTTGTTCTTGACCACCTTGACGCGGGTCTGGTTGCCGACCACCTCGTCGCGATCCTTGACCGAGCCGATGCGGCGGATGTCGAGGCGCACCGAGGCGTAGAATTTCAGCGCGTTGCCGCCGGTCGTCGTCTCAGGCGAACCGAACATGACGCCGATCTTCATGCGGATCTGGTTGATGAAGATGACCATGGTGTTGGAGCGCGAGATCGAGGCGGTCAGCTTGCGCAGCGCCTGGCTCATCAGGCGGGCCTGCAGGCCGGGCAGCGAATCGCCCATCTCGCCCTCGATTTCGGCACGCGGCGTCAGCGCCGCCACCGAATCGACCACCAGCACGTCGATGGCGCCGGAACGGACCAGCGTGTCGCAAATCTCCAGCGCCTGCTCGCCGGTGTCGGGCTGCGAGATCAGCAGGTTTTCAAGATCGACGCCGAGCTTGCGAGCGTAGACCGGATCGAGCGCGTGCTCGGCGTCGACGAAGGCGCAGATGCCGCCCTTCTTCTGGGCTTCGGCCACGGTGTGCAGGGCCAGCGTCGTCTTGCCCGAGCTTTCCGGCCCGTAGATTTCGATGATGCGGCCGCGCGGCAGGCCGCCGACGCCGAGCGCGATGTCGAGGCCGAGCGAGCCGGTCGGCACCGTTTCGATCTCGACGACCTGCTCGTTGGCGCCGAGCCGCATGATCGAGCCCTTGCCGAAAGCCCGCTCGATTTGCGACAGCGCCGCATCCAGAGCCTTTGATTTGTCCACTGCCTTATCCTCTACCAGCCGCAAAGAATTCTGAGCCATGATACATCACCCCTTGGTCGTCAATGAAGGCCGGACAATCCGTAATCCCTGCCATTTTGTACCTTTTTTGTTCTCATTTGGCAAGGGGTGACAACCAACTGAAAAACAAGCGATATCCCAATTTGTTCTTTTTTTGTCTCGCAACCCCGGGCAGGAGAGGGCTCCGCCCGGCAGGAACAAGCTCCGCATTGGGCCAGACGGCTCGATCCTATCGCCCGGCCGAATCGCCGTCCTGCATGCGAAGCTCTGTCGCGCATTGTAGCGCTTGTGCGTCTGCAACAACAAAGGTCATATCGCCGCCATGGTGGAATCCCTAGAGATACTGGCCGTGGGCGGCGCCCATATCGACCGGCGTGGCCAGGTATCCGGCCCCTATGTGCCGGCCGCCTCCAATCCCGGCACGATGCGCGAGGATGTCGGCGGTGGCGTCTTCAATGCGTTGCGCAGCATGGTGCGGCGCGGCCTCTCCGCATCGCTGCTCTCGGTGCGCGGCGGCGACGCGTCAGCCGATACGGTTTCACGGGCCATCGCCGAGGCAGGCATCGTCGATTTGTCGGCGGTGTTCCTCGACCGTACCACGCCGAGCTATACGGCACTGATCGATCGCGAAGGCGAATTGATCGTCGGCTTTGCCGATATGGCATTGTACGACCTGGCCTTTCCCAAGCAGATCCGGCGTTCCAAGATACGCCAGGAAGTGGCCGCCGCCGATGCCATCCTGTGCGACGCCAACCTGCCGTCGGCCGCGCTGGAGGGGTTGCTGTCGCTCGCCGCCGGCAAACCGGTTTTCGCCATCGCGATTTCGCCGGCCAAGGTGACGCGGCTGATACCGGTGCTCGGCGGGCTGGCTCAGCTCTTCATGAACCGACGGGAGGCCGTTGTACTGGCCGACGTCAATGCAAGTGCCGCCGAGCGGGAAATGATCGACGGCTTGCGATGCAGCGGCCTTGCCAGCGGCGTGATCACGGCAGGCAGTGGCCCCGTGCTGGGTTTCGATGAGACAGGCGCCTTTTCGATCGTGCCGCCTGCTCCCAGAAAGGTCGCCGATGTCACCGGCGCCGGCGACGCGCTGGCGGGCGCGACGGTCGCGGCACTGCTGCGCGGCCTGCCGTTGCGCCAGGCCCTGCGCGAAGGCGTCGCGGCGGCAACGTTGGCCATCGAAAGCGCCAACGCCGTGCCCGAATTCACCGCGGCGAGCTTCGCGGAGGCGCTGGCCCTTGTGCCGGATGCCAGGGAAGTGGCATGAGACCGGCAAATTCATAGAGCGCAGGGGATGCGCCGCACTCCGGATTGGAGATCAGAGATGACGCCAGAAACCGCCCGCCCTTTCATCGATATCCACGCACCGGTGGCGCAGGCCCTGGCGGCCGGGCGTGCGGTGGTGGCGCTCGAAAGCACCATCATCACCCATGGCATGCCCTATCCCGACAATGGCGCCATGGCCGCCAATGTCGAAAAGATCATCAGTGACGGCGGCGCGGTGCCGGCGACGATCGCCGTGATTGGCGGCCGCATCAAGATCGGCCTCTCCGACGGCGAGCGCGAATCGCTGGCGATGACGGGTGACGCCATGAAGCTGTCGCGTGCCGATCTCGGCTTCGCCGTCGCGCAGGGACGCACGGGCGGCACCACGGTCGCTGCCACGATGATCGCGGCTGACATGGTCGGGATAAAGGTGTTCGCCACCGGTGGCATCGGCGGCGTGCACAAGGGCGCGGAAAAGAGTTTCGACATCTCGGCCGACCTCGATGAACTGGCGCGCACGCCGGTCATCGTCGTCTCGGCCGGCGCCAAGGCGATCCTCGACATCGAAAAGACGCTGGAGGTGCTGGAAACGCGCGGTGTCCCAGTGGTCGGCCATGGCTGCGAGACGATGCCGGCCTTCTGGTCGCGGCAGTCGCCGTTCCGGGCGCCATTGACCCTGCACAAGCCGGAAGACATCGCGCATTTCTACCAGACGCGCCTGGCTCTGGGGCTCAGCGGCGGCTTGCTGGTCGCCAATCCGGTGCCGGAAAACCATGAAATCCCCGCTGAAGAAATGGCCAGCTACATCGAAGCCGCGCAGAAGGCGGCCGAAGCCCTCAACGTCACCGGCAAGGCGGTGACGCCGTTCCTGCTGGGAAAAATCCTCGAACTCACCGGCGGCCGCAGCCTGAAGACAAACATCGCGCTGGTCGAGAACAATGCAAGGCTGGCAGCGCGGATAGCGAAGGCGCTGTAGTTTCTCGCGACGAAGGTCCCCCTCACCCGGATTGCCAAGACCGAATTGCAAAAGAGCAATTCGGGGCAATCCGACCTCTCCCCGAAGGGAGAGGAGCTGGCTAGCGCCGATGTCGACCTCTTCTCCCCTCGGGGAGAAGGTGGCCGCGAAGCGGCCGGATGAGGGGGCTGCCTCGCGCTTACGGGAATCTACCTCCCGGCGCGCCGCCCCGCCTCATAGGCGCGGCGTGCCCACACCGTCATTTCGTCCGGATCGTCGAAAGCGCTGTCGGGAATGCTCCAGTAGGGCATCGCCACCAGCTTGCCGTGGCGCGTGCCGGTATAGGTCCACTGCCGGCAGCCCGCGGCTTCGAAATCCGGTGCGCCTTGCTCGTCGGCTTTCAGCAGCAATTCGCCGCGCAGCACGATGGCGACGATGACGCCGTCGAAATAGATGCCCTTGCCGCCGAACAGCTTTCGGATGCTGACCGGACCGAGGCCCTCAAACAGTTCGGCGATGCGTTCATTGTCCATGCCGCGATCATGTCACCGGCATTTGGCCTTGTCATCGCCGCAACCAAAATTCATGGTGACAGGTTGAGGCTATCCTGTCGGAGTTTTGCCATGCCTGTGCTGCTCAAGGGGTCCTGTCGCTGCAACGCCGTGCGTTTCGAAGTGGAAAGCCACACGCCGGTGCCGTTCATGCTGTGCTACTGCTCGATCTGCCGCAAGCAGCAGGGCGGCGGCGGCTTCGCCATCAATCTCGGTGCCGACTACAAGACGCTGAACATCAGGGGCAAGAGGAGCCTTGGCGTCTATCGCGCCGAGATCGAGGACGACGAGCATCCCCACTGCGAGGTCTCGACCGGCGAGCGCAATTTTTGCCGCAAATGCGGGTCAGCGCTGTGGCTCTACGACCCGACCTGGCCAGAACTGGTGCATCCCTTCGCCTCGGCGATCGACAGCGACCTGCCGAAGCCGCCCGAAAAGGTGCATCTGATGCTGAAATACAAGGCGAACTGGGTCGAGCCCGATGTCGGGCCGAAGGACAAGGTGTTCGACGTCTATCCTGAGGAATCGATCGCCGACTGGCACAAGCGGACAGGCATGTGGGTGGATTAGCGGCAGATAGATGGGAGAGAGCGGCGCCAAATTCTGAGAGGCAGGCGCTGCCCCTCATCCGGCCCTTCGGGCCACCTTCTCCCCGTAAACGGGGCGAAGGAAGGCTAGGCCGAAGCGCGCGCCTCGGCCAGTGCTTTCAGATCGGCTGGCTTCAATTCGACCGATTCACCGCAGCCACAGGCCGAACTCTGGTTCGGGTTATGGAAGGCAAAGCCGGTGCGCAGCGTTGTCTGTTCGAAATCCATTTCGGTGCCGAACAGGAAAAGGGCGGCCTCGGGCGCAACATAGACATGGGCGCCATCGCGCTCGATATGGTCGTCCTTGGTGTTGGGTTCGGTCACCAGATCGACCGTGTATTCCATGCCGGCGCAGCCGCCCTTCTTGATGCCAAGGCGAATGCCATGCGCGTTGTCGCGCGTGGCGACGATCTCGCGCACCCGGTCGGCGGCCTTTTCGGTCATCGTGATGACGGCAAAGCGTCCCATGTTTTTTCCTTCTCCATTCCCTGCAGGTTCAAGGCCTGCCGAATGATTCCTCACCTAAAATGGTGAAGTTTTACCACTGGCGCAAGTGTACCAGGCTCGGCGCTAGTACCAGCCCACCGCGACCTGCGCCTCTTCCGACATGCGGTCGGGCGTCCAGGGCGGATCGAAGGTCATGTTGACCTCGACCCCGGACACGCCTTCGACCGCGCCGACGGCGTTCTCGACCCAGCCTGGCATTTCGCCGGCCACCGGGCAGCCGGGCGCGGTCAGCGTCATGTCGATCTTGACCGAACGGTCGTCCTCGACGTCGATCTTGTAGACGAGGCCGAGTTCGTAGATATCGGCCGGGATTTCCGGGTCGTAGACCGTCTTCAGCGCCGAGACGATGTCATCGGTCAGCCGCGCCAGTTCATCTGCGGGGATGGCCGAGGCGGAAACGACGCTGTTGCCGGCGGTTTCCGGCGTAGCTTCGGTGGTGGTGCTCACATCATCCATGGTCGTCACCCGAAAAACTTGCGCGCTTTTTCAAGCGCCTCTGCCAAAGCGTCGACTTCGGCCCTGGTATTATACATGCCGAACGATGCCCTGCATGTGGAGGTTACGCCAAAGCGTTTCAACAGCGGCTGGGCGCAATGGGTGCCGGCACGGACAGCCACGCCTTGCCTGTCTATCACCATCGATACGTCATGGGCATGAATGCCTTGCAGTTCGAAGGAGATGATGGCGCCCTTGCCAGGCGCATCGCCGAAGATGCGCAGCGAATTGATGGCGCGCAGGCGCTCATGGGCATAATTCTTGAGGTCTTCCTCGTGTGCCGCGATGCGCTCACGCCCGACAGAGTCCATGTAGTCGAGCGCGGCACCCAGTCCGATCGCCTGGACGATCGGCGGCGTGCCGGCCTCGAAGCGGTGCGGCGGCTCGTTGTAGGTGACGATGTCTTCCGTCACCTCCTCGATCATCTCGCCGCCGCCCATGAAAGGCCGCATACCGGCGAGACTATCCTTCTTGCCGTAGAGCACGCCGATGCCCGAGGGGCCGTAGACCTTGTGGCCGGTGAAGACGAAGAAATCGCAATCGAGGTCCTGCACGTCGATGGGCATGTGCACGGCGCTCTGGCTGCCGTCGACGAGCACCGGGATGCCACGCGAATGCGCGATCCGGACGATTTCCTTGATCGGCGTCACCGTGCCCAGCGCATTCGACATCTGCGTGATGGCGACGAGCTTGGTGCGATCGGTCAGGCGCTTTTCGAATTCCTCGATGTGGAAGACGCCGAGGTCGTCGACCGGCACCCAGACCAGCTTGGCGCCCTGGCGTTCGCGGATGAAATGCCAGGGAACGATGTTGGAATGGTGCTCCATGATCGACAGCACGATCTCGTCGCCCTCGCCGATATTGGGCATGCCATAGCCATAGGCGACGGTGTTGATCGCTGAGGTCGTGTTCGAGGTGAAGACGATGTTGTCGGTGCTTGGCGCGTTGAGGAAACGGCGCACCGTTTCTCGCGCCTTCTCATAGGCATCGGTAGCGGCATTGGAGAGGAAATGCAGGCCACGATGGACGTTGGCGTATTCCTGGGAATAGGCGTGCTGGATGGTATCGAGCACCACCCGCGGCTTCTGCGCCGAGGCGCCGTTGTCGAGATAGACGAGCGGCTTGCCATAGACTTCGCGCGACAGGATCGGGAAGTCACGGCGGATCGCCTCGACGTCGTAGGGGGTGGTCTCGATCTTCTGGTCCATCACAATCCCTTTTGAGGCACCGCCTCACTCCGCCACGCACCCCTCATCCGTCTCGGCGCTGCGCGCCGATCTACAACGGGAGAAGGTCGGGCGCTCTTCCTTCTCCCCTTGTGGGGAGAAGGTGGCCGCGAAGCGGCCGGATGAGGGGTTGGTCGAGGCTACGCCTCGACCCACTTCACCCGTGCGTCAAAAACCACTCATCGAGCCGCGCTTCCAGCGCCTCGACGATCGCCTCGTCGTCCAGTTCCTCGATCACCTCCGCGACGAACGCCTTGACCAGCAGGCCACGCGCGCTCTTTTCGTCGACGCCGCGCGCCATCAGGTAGAACAAATGATCGTGGTCGATCTCGGTGACCGTCGCGCCATGACCGCAGACCACGTCGTCGGCAAAGATTTCGAGCTCCGGCTTGGTGGAGAACTCGCCGTCGTCGGACAAAAGCAGCGTGTTGCAGGCCATCTTGGCGTTGGTCTTCTGCGCATATTGGTGGACGTTGATGCGGCCCTGGAAGACGCCGCGCGCCTTGCCGGTCACCACGTTGCGGATGACCTCGGTCGACGTCGTGTGCGGCACGGCATGGTCGAGCACCATGGTCACGTCGGTGTGGGTGTCGCCGGCCAGCAGGTTGATGCCGCGCAGCTTGAAGTCGGCGCCCTCGCCTGTCGTCTTGACCATGATCTCCTGGCGCACTAGCCTGCCGCCGGCGTTCATGACGAACAGCGTCAGTTTCGCATCCTTGCCGATATGGGCCTTGAATTGCGCCAGATGCGTTGCCGTTTCCGGCTGTTCCTGGACGATAAGCCACGTCACCTCGGCGCCCTCGCCGAGCACCAGCTGACTGACCGAGCTCGTCAGCGCCGCGCCCTCGCCGGCCTGGCGTTCGACGATGACCGCCTTGGCGCCGGTGCCGACCCGTACCGGCAGGCGCACATGGGTCTGACCGCCGGCCTGCAGGTTCTGCAGCTCGATCGGCTTTTCCAGCTCCGTGCCATCGGCGATGTCGACGAAATAGCCGTCGGCGACGAAGGCGGTGTTCAACGCACCGATGGCATCGTCGCTGCCATAGGGATCGAGCCCTGGCGCAATGCTGCCATCGGTCAGCTTTTCGGACAGGCGCTGGACGCTGACGCCTTCGACGACCGGCGCCTTGGCGCTCGAGACCCCGTTCAACAGGCTCAGAACCGTCGAACCGTCGACGATTGGCGCGATGGCTTTCGCGGCGGCGGCCGGATCGAAGTCCGGCACCGCATTCAACAGCCGGCGCAGATCGGTGTAATGCCAGGATTCGATGCGCCGCGTCGGCAGGCCGTGCTTGACCGCCTCGATGGCGTCGTCGCGCTTCAGCATGACAGCGCCGTCGCCCGGCAGCAGCGACAGTCGGTCACCGAACGCGTCGATCAACGCGGTCTCGGCCGGTGTCCGCTGCGGTTGTGTGTGCATGTTCATCAGTCTCGCCTGTCTTTTGGAACAAAATGACTTGGCATCTCACGCGGCTTCGCCGATCACGCCGGCATAACCGTTGGCCTCGAGGTCGAGCGCCAGCGACTTGTCGCCCGACTTGATGACCTGGCCCCTGTAGAGCACGTGCACGCTGTCCGGCACGATGTGCTCCAAAAGGCGCTGGTAGTGGGTGATGACGACTATGGCGCGCTCCGGCGAGCGCAGTGCGTTGACGCCGTCCGAGACGATCTTCAGCGCATCGATGTCGAGACCGGAATCGGTCTCGTCGAGCACGCAGAGCTTTGGCTCAAGCAGCTTCATCTGCAGGATCTCGGCGCGCTTCTTCTCGCCGCCGGAGAAGCCGACATTGAGCGGCCGCTTCAGCATCGCCATGTCCATGCTGAGCGAGGCGGCGGCTTCCTTCACGCGCTTCAAAAATTCCGGGATCTTCAGCGGCTCCTCGCCACGCGCCTTGCGCTGCTCGTTCATGGCCACCTTGAGGAATTCCATGGTCGCGACGCCCGGTATCTCCATCGGATACTGGAAGGCGAGGAAGATGCCGGAAGTGGCACGCTCGGCCGGGTCCATTTCGAGGATCGACTGGCCGTTGTAGAGAATGTCGCCTTCGGTCACCTCATAGTCCTCGCGGCCGGCGAGGATGTAGGAGAGCGTCGATTTGCCCGAGCCGTTCGGCCCCATGATGGCGGCGACCTCGCCGGCTTTCACCGTCAGGTTCAGGCCGCGGATGATTTCTGTGCCGTCATCGACGATGCGGGCGTGCAGGTTCTTGATCTCAAGCATTTTTGTTTCCTGAATATTTGTCTGGGCCGGTCAGCCCACCGAGCCTTCCAGCGAGATGCCGATCAATTTCTGCGCCTCGACCGCGAATTCCATCGGCAGCTGCTGGATGACATCCTTGACGAAGCCGTTGACGATCAGCGCGATCGCTTCCTCTTCCGGAATGCCGCGCTGCATGACGTAGAACTTCTGGTCCTCGGAAATTTTCGACGTCGTCGCTTCGTGCTCGAACTGCGCCGTCGAGTTCTTGGCTTCCATGTAGGGCACGGTGTGCGCGCCGCACTGGTCGCCGATCAGCAGCGAGTCGCAGTTGGTGAAGTTGCGGGCGTTGGTCGCCTTGCGATGCGCCGAGACCTGGCCGCGATAGGTGTTCTGCGAGAAGCCGGCGGCGATGCCCTTGGAGATGATGCGGCTCGACGTGTTCTTGCCGAGATGGATCATTTTGGTGCCGCTGTCGACCTGCTGGTAGCCGTTCGACACCGCGATCGAATAGAACTCGCCGCTGGAATCGTCACCGCGCAGGATGCAGCTCGGATACTTCCAGGTGATCGCCGAGCCGGTCTCGACCTGCGTCCACGAGATCTTCGAACGGTGGCCACGGCAGTCGCCGCGCTTGGTGACGAAATTGTAGATGCCGCCCTTGCCCTCGGCATCGCCGGGGTACCAGTTTTGCACCGTCGAATATTTGATCTCGGCATCGTCAAGCGCCACCAGTTCGACCACCGCGGCATGCAGCTGGTTCTCGTCGCGCTGCGGCGCCGTGCAGCCCTCGAGATAGGAGACGTAGGCCCCCTCCTCGGCGATGATCAGCGTGCGCTCGAACTGGCCGGTGTTCTTCTCGTTCATGCGGAAGTAGGTCGACAGCTCCATCGGGCAGCGCACGCCCTTGGGCACGAAGACGAACGAGCCGTCGGTGAACACGGCCGAATTCAGCGTCGCGTAGAAATTGTCGGAGGTCGGCACGACCGAACCGAGATATTTCTGGACCAACTCAGGATGCTCGCGGATCGCTTCGGAGATCGAGCAGAAGATGACGCCGGCCTGCGCCAGCTCCTTCTTGAAGGTGGTGACGACGGACACGGAATCGAACACGGCGTCGACGGCGACGCGGCCCGATTTGTAGACGTTGTCGCTGATTTCCTCGAACTCCGAGACGTCGGTCTTCTGCACGCCGGCGAGGATTTCCTGCTCCTTCAACGGAATGCCGAGCTTCTCGTAGACCTTCAATATCTCGGGATCGACGTCGCTGAGCGAAGTCGGTCCGGGCGTGCTCTTGGGCGCCGCGTAATAGTAGATGTCCTGGAAATCGATCTTGGGATAGTTGACGCGCGCCCAGGTCGGCTCTTCCAGCGTCAGCCAGCGCCGATAGGCTTCCAGGCGCCACTCCAGCATCCAGGACGGTTCATCCTTCTTGGCCGAAATGAAACGGATGATGTCTTCGCTCAGGCCCTTGGGAGCCTTGTCGACAGCGATCTCGGTTTGGAATCCGTATTTGTATTGGTCGACGTCGATCTTTCGGACCCGATCGATCGTGTCCTGCACAGCAGGCATATGCGTTCTCCATCCACGCCGGGGTCAAGGCCCGACAGTTTTCAAACTATGGCACCGCCGATTGGACGCCGAGCAGCGTCCGCGGCAGCGTAAGTTCAATATAGTGCGCCTCGACCGGAAATTCACCCGGCCAGCATGAAACGCACGGCTCTACCAGGCCGAAGCCCAAATCCGTTTTTCTCAAGCATCGGATTTTCGGTCCGATGCTCAAACCGCTACGCGGCTTTCTCTCTACCCGCCCGGCGCGCGGCAATGCCTGCCAGCGCGGCGCGGAACAGTTCGATGTCCTCGGCTCCGGTCGCGGCACCGACCGACACGCGCAAGGCGCCAAGGCTGTCACCGTACCCCATGGCCTTCAGCACATGGCTCGGCCCAACCTTGCCCGACGAGCAGGCGGAGCCGGCGGAAAGCGCCACGCCCGCCAGATCGAAGGCGATCTGGGCGGTCTCGGCTTTGACGCCGGGAATAGCGAAGAATGTCGTGTTGGCAAGCCTTGGTGCGCCGGCTCCGAAGATTTCCACATCCGGCACCAGCGTCTTGATCGACGTTTCGACCGCATCGCGACGCTGACGCACGGCACCGATGGCGTTCAGTCCGGCCAGGGCTTCTCGCGCGGCGGCGCCAAAACCGGCGATGCCGGGCAGGTTCTCGGTGCCGCCACGGTGGCCCTTCTCCTGGCCGCCGCCATTGATCAGCGGCCTCGGCATCATCAGGTCGGCGGCGGCAACGATGGCGCCAGCGCCCTTGGGGCCGCCGATCTTGTGCGAGGACAGAATCACATAGTCGGCGTATCCAGCCGACATATCGATGGAAACGCGGCCCGCGGCCTGGACGGCGTCGACGGCAAGAATGCCGCCCGCCGCCCTGACGATCTCCGCGATGCGATCGATCGGCTGGATGACGCCGGTTTCGTTGTTGGCGGCGTGGATCGCGACCAGCGGCAAGCCATGGGCCTTGTCGTGACCGCCTAGCGCCGCCGTCAAGGCGTCGAGACTGACGATGCCATCAGCGCCGACACCGATCCGAGTCACCAG
This sequence comes from Mesorhizobium sp. ES1-3, assembly GCF_020164795.1. Taxonomy (NCBI): domain Bacteria; kingdom Pseudomonadati; phylum Pseudomonadota; class Alphaproteobacteria; order Hyphomicrobiales; family Phyllobacteriaceae; genus Mesorhizobium; species Mesorhizobium sp. ES1-3. The sequence goes on along the minus strand of NZ_JAIUGW010000009.1, from coordinate 100,563 downwards.
GTCCGCCGGGAAGCGTCCGCCATTCAGCAGGCACGGATGGTCGGCCTCGCACACGTAGAGCCGGCTCATGCGAATGGCGCCGCGCCCCATCCGCCAGTCCGGCGTCAGGAGCGTCGAGGCAGCCTCGGTCGCGCCCGAGGTGAAGACGACATGCTCAGCCTTGCCGTTGACCAACGCCGCCACGTCGCGCCTGGCATTCTCGACCAGCCTGCGCGCGGCACGCCCCTCGGCATGGACCGACGAGGGGTTGGCTGCGTCAAACGCCGCGACCATGGCCTCGCGCGCCGCTGAAAGCAGCGGCGCACTGGCATTATAGTCGAGATAGGCGCGTATCGCGGCCATTTTCGTCCAGTTCTTCCCGTCCGAAGCCATTCCGCCGACGTATGGCGTTATTTCCTTGAAATTCCAAGGCAAGCCGTCCTATTTACGCGGCTTGCGGCGAGTGCGACCGGGCGATCGCGTTTCGGCCACCCAGTTTTGAACAATTCTAAACTAGCTTCTAGGAAGACGCTCGCCCTGCGTCAAGGTCTGTGGAAGCGCGGCCAGAGGAAGAGTTCCGGGCGCCGCGCACTTGTATATGTCACGTGGAGTATTTCATGCCTGAGGTCATTTTTACCGGTCCGGCTGGCCGCCTGGAGGGACGCTACCAGCCCTCGAAGGAAAAGAGCGCGCCGATTGCCATCGTGTTGCATCCGCACCCGCAGTTCGGCGGCACGATGAACAACAAGATCGTCTATGACCTTTTCTACATGTTCCAGAAGCGTGATTTCACCACGCTGCGCTTCAATTTCCGCGGCATCGGCCGCAGCCAGGGCGAGTTCGACCACGGCACCGGCGAGTTGTCGGACGCGGCAGCCGCGTTGGACTGGGTCCAGTCGCTGCATCCGGATTCCAAGAGCTGCTGGGTGGCCGGCTATTCGTTCGGTTCGTGGATCGGCATGCAGCTCCTGATGCGCCGGCCCGAGATCGAGGGCTTCATCTCGATCGCGCCGCAGCCCAACACCTATGATTTCTCGTTCCTGGCGCCCTGCCCGTCCTCGGGCCTGATCATCCACGGCGACGCCGACAAGGTGGCGCCGCCGAAGGACGTGCAAGGCCTGGTCGACAAGCTGCATACGCAAAAGGGCATCACCATCACGCAGAAGACCCTGCCCGGCGCCAACCATTTCTTCGCCAACGACGCCGATGTGCTGATCGAGGAATGCGCCGACTATCTCGATCGCCGGCTGGCGGGAGAATTGTCCGATCCGCGGCCGAAACGGCTGCGCTAGGACATCGGGCGATCTGCATTCGCGGCTATGAGTGGGCGGGCAATGCCCGCCTCCTCGACATGTGTCTTGCCGCCGTGCTGATAGTCCGGCAGCGATCTATTTTTCCGGGGCAATGAGCCGGAACGATGGCTTGCGGACCGGCAATCCTGAAGGTGCCGGCCGGAAGATGAAGCCAAGCCTGGCAAAGACCAGTCCGCACGCCAGCGCGAAGGCGCAGCCGAGGCCGAAGCCGGCAACGGTGTCGCTCGGATAGTGCGCGCCGACGAAGACCCTGGTCGAGGCGACGCAGGCCGTGACCGCCAAAGCGATGTACCAACGTCGCGGGAACAAAAGCAGCAGGATACCGAACACGGCACCCATCGTCGTGGCATGGCCGGACGGAAAGCCGGCAAAGCGCGCATCGAAGGCAAAAGGGTGCAGCGCAAGGACGCCGAAATCCTGGAAGTAGAGCGGGCGGGCCCTGCCAATGGCATATTTCAGGACATTGACGGTTAGGCCGGACAGGCCAACGGCGCTCAGCACCAGGAAAGCCAGACAAGTCCAACTGTAGACCAGCATCAGCGCGCGCCGCGAAAGGCTTCGCCAATCCGTCAGATTGGCCGCCACAAGCAGCAGCGCGGACGGGATGAGATACCAGCCGCCCAGTCCGAATTGCGTGAAGAACTCGGCAAGCCTGGCCACATCAGGCGACCATTGGCCATGCGCCACCCCTGCCGGCGTATCGAGACGGACAAAGGCCGCTGCCGTCAGAAAGACCCAGACCAGGCCCCACGCCCACCACGAAATGTTGGGATAGCGACCCGGGCGAACGGCAAGGCGCCGTCTTGCGATCTGCAGGGTGTCGCGAAAATTGCCAAGGGATCGGCGTCCTATCCCGAGGAGCGATCTGGAAACTGGAGGGCGCGATTTCACGAGCATTGGGAACTCGACCCCATCATTGAAGTCATTGCGCGATACGGTAGAGACCGAGCGACAGTTTGTCTCCCGACGAATAGTTGAGGCCGTCGACTTCGGCGAGGCGGTTCGCCGACTTGCCTTGCACGGACAGCATGCCATTCAATTTCTGTTCGTCGCCGATCGGCACCAGGCCCAAGGAGCAAGCAGGATCGGCGAGCAGATGTTCCGCCACGCCACCGACATCGGTCAGCACCGTTTTCGTGCCGACCAGGAACACCAGGCTCGGCTCCTGATAGCGCGCCGAGGCCAGCACCGTCGTGTCGCAAGGTTTGTTGGCGCGCACCGCTTCCTTGATCGCCGGGCTCAGCCAGATCGGCTTCAGCGACGGGGCGATGACCCCGAACAGCAAGGCGTAGGCGATACCCGCACAGGCTGCGGTGGCGCCGATGCGGGGCAGCGGCACCTGCAACTGTCGCGAAAAAGCGAAATAGCCTGCGCCGAGCGCGGCCGCGGCCGCCGGAATGCTCCACCAGGAGAAAGTGTGGGCAAGGTAGATCGGCGCTCCGATGCAGACCGCCGCCAGGCCAAGGCTGACCACGACAAGACCGAATGCGGTCGACCACCACAACCATTGCTGCCAGGGCCTGAGCGGCGCATTGGCGTCCTGCGGTTGCAATGTCAGCAGCCAGCCGATCAGCAGCGCCATGCCGGGATAGGCCGGCAGGACATAATGCGGCAGCTTGGTGGGAATGAGTTCGAAGACGAGCCAGAACGGAACGTACCAGGCGAGGCAGAAGCGCAGCCTGACATCGTCGCGCAGACGGTTGAGGGCCTGCAGGCCAGCGCCGACCGCGATCAGGCCGAATGGCCACATGAACAGCGAATAGGTTAGCATATAGAAGCCGGGCGGCAGGCCGTGCGATTCCGCGCCTGACGCGACCTTGCCGAGCATGTCCTTGCCGACGGCCTGCTGCAGGAAAGCACCGTGGCTCTTCCAGGTGATCGCGGCAAGCCAGGGCAGCGCAATCACCAGGACAAGCAGCAAGCCGCGCCCAATCCTGAGTTTCGAGAGCCAGCGCCCATCGCGCTCGAAGGCGAACAGCGCCGCGATGGTCAACGCGGACAGTAGCGGCGCGATCGGCCCCTTGATCAGGATCGCGGCCCCTTGCGCGATCCAGAAGATCCACCAGAGATGGCCGGCGACCGGTTCATTGCGGCGCGATGCGAGATAGATCTGCCCCAGCGCGCCTTGCGCCGCCACGCAGCAGGCCAGCAGCATCGCATCGGTCTTGGCGTCGCGGCCCTCGAAAGCCGTGGCGAAGATCGCGGCCATCACCAGGCCGGCCGCGAGGCCGGCATTGGCACCGAAAAGATTGGTCCCTGTCCAGGCAATCGCCAGCACGGCAATGGCAATGCCAAGTGCCGAAACCGTGCGATAGACCCAGATCGGTGCCTCGGCTCCCTGCCCGCTCAGCGCCACGGCCGCCGATTGCAGCCAGTAGATCCCGATCGGCTTCTGATAGCGCGAGGTCTCCTGAAAGCGGATGTCGACATAGTCGCCGCTCTCGACCATCTGTTTGGTGGCCTGGACGAAGCGCGGCTCGTCACGGTCGATCGGCGGCATGGAAGCCAGCCCCGAAGCCGTCATCGCCAGGCTGAACAGGAAGAGGAAGATGTAGTTCCTGTTCAACGCCATTTTTGAGCCTCTCCGATCATTTCTTTTTGGGCTCAATCGACCTTGGTCATCGCCGCCTTGCGCTCATTGGCGATCAGCCAGAGATTTCTGATGTAGATGAACATGCCCATGGCCTGCCCGGCGATGAACACCGGATCCTGACGCTGGATGGCATAGATCAGAAGCAGGCCGCCGCCGAACAGCGAGAAGAACCAGAAGGCCACCGGCACGACGCTGCGCTTGGCCTTTTCCGAGGCGAGCCACTGCACGACGAAGCGCATGGTGAAGAAGAACTGGGCGATGAAGCCGAGCAGCACCCATGCGTCGAATTGCATGATGAAGACCTGGTGAAGCCAGGTCGCCAATTCCTGAAGCACGTTAACCACGCCTGATTTCCTCTATCTTTGGCATTCTGCGGCGCCTGCGGCGCAACCACCAGACGCCACAGAGATCGAGCACGCCCTGCAGGCCGCGATCGAAAATGCCGTAATTCGATTTGCCGTGCCGGCGCGAGCGGTCGACCACGTCGCAATGCACGACGCGATACCCCTCCTGGATGACCAGGGCTGGAACGAAGCGATGGGTGCCGTCGAAGAACGGCAGTTTGCGCAGGATATCGGTATGAACCGCCTTCAGGCCACAGCCGGTGTCGCGCGTCTCGTCATGCAGGATGGCGTTTCGCAGCCAGTTGGCAAAACGCGACGCCAATTGCTTGACCTTGCTGTCGCGACGCTTGAGGCGCTGCCCTTGCGCGGCGCCGAAATCGGGGCCGGCCTGGCGCAGCGCATCGACCAGAACCGGAATGTATTGCGGATCGTTCTGGCCGTCGCCGTCGATGGTCGCGACGATGCCGCCCCGTGCCGCCCAGGCGCCCGAACGCACCGAGAGGCTCTGGCCGGCGGACTTCTGATGCCGCAACTCGCGTAGCGCAAACGGGCGACGCGCGGCCTGTTCGGATAGCACGGCAGCGGTCTCGTCGGTCGAGCCGTCATTGACGATGATCAGTTCGAAGTCGCGGCCAACCATCGCCGCCTCGATCTCGTCGATCAGCAGCGGCAGGTTTGCCGCCTCGTTCCTGCAAGGAATGACAATGGATATCAATGCGTCCGGCATGTCGCGTCGGGGCTCTGTCGTCGGATATGGCATTTTGTGGATGCCGTGCGGTGCCGCTTGAGGTCGTGGGCTGCAAGAACCTTTTGGCGCGGCGCCTCATTACGCCAGCCGAAACGATGAAGCAAGCATCGCAGCCGGATCGCCGCGGGCACCATCCGCGCGGCCGCAAACCGGAATCCACTTTTGCTGATCGCCAACTCTTGGTTGGCGCGCGATCCGGCGCAAAACCGGAATCCACTTTTGCTGATCGCGCTTGGGTGCTAAACGCGCGCGTTCACATATGCCCGCGACGGACCGGGCGTACGCTTCGGGAAAGAAAACATGCCTGCCTTCAAATCCGATTTCCTGCGCACGATGAGCGAGCGCGGTTTCATCCACCAGACCTCGGATGATGCCGGCCTCGACACTATTTTCGCCGAGGAAACGGTGACGGCCTATATCGGCTTCGACGCCACGGCCAAGAGCTTGCATGCCGGCTCGCTGATCCAGATCATGATGCTGCACTGGCTGCAGCAGACCGGCCATCGGCCGATCGCGCTGATGGGCGGCGGCACGTCGATGATCGGCGACCCCTCCTTCAAGGACGAGGCGCGCAAGCTTCTGACGCCCGCGGATATCGACGCCAATCTCGCCGGCATCCGCCGCAACTTCATGCCCTACCTCAAATTCGGCAGTGGTCCGAACGACGCGGTCATGATCAACAATGCCGACTGGCTGATGGAGATCAACTACGTCAATTTCCTGCGCGATGTCGGCCGGCACTTTTCCGTCAACCGCATGCTTGCATTCGATTCCGTCAAGTTGCGGCTCGATCGCGAGCAATCGCTGTCGTTCCTCGAATTCAACTACATGATCCTGCAGGCCTATGATTTCGTCGAACTCTACAAGCGCCTCGGCTGCCGCCTGCAGATGGGCGGCTCCGACCAATGGGGCAACATCATCAACGGCATCGATCTCGGCCGCCGCATGGAGGATGCGCAACTCTACGCACTGACCACGCCGCTGCTCACCACCTCGTCCGGCGCCAAGATGGGCAAGTCCGCCTCGGGCGCGGTGTGGCTCGATCCGGAGATGCTGAGCCCCTACGAGTTCTGGCAATACTGGCGCAACACCGAGGATGCCGACGTTGCCCGTTTCCTGAAACTCTACACCACGCTGCCACTGGACGAGGTCGCGCGGCTCGAGCGGCTGGGCGGCTCCGAGATCAACGAGGCAAAGAAGATCCTCGCTACCGAGATCACCGCCCATCTGCATGGCCGCGCGGCCGCCGAACAGGCCAGCGAGACGGCGCGCAAGACCTTCGAGGAAGGCGCGCTCGCCGACACATTGCCGACCGTCGAGACGGACAAGGCCGCGCTCGAAGCCGGCGTCGGCATCCTGTCGCTGTTGGTCAGCGCGGGGCTGGCTTCATCCAATGGCGAGGCACGACGGCACATCCAGGGCGGCGCCGTGCGCCTGAACGACCAGCCGGTAAGCGACGACCGTCGAATGGTCACGCTTCAGGATTTGAGTCCGGAAAACGTCGTAAAGCTTTCATTGGGCAAGAAAAAACACATCCTGGTGAGACCGGCCTGAGAACCCCTCACCGGTACTCGAAGATCGACCTGAATATCCCCGGCGCGATCACCGACAGCGGGTTGACGTCGAGCACCGGCTTGTTGGCATTGCCCCTGAGCCGGTAGGTGACGCCGATCAGACCGCGGTCGCGGCCATTGCCCAGAAGCGCGCCGACGATGGGCAGTTCGCCGAAAATGCGGTTGAGGCCGTAGGCCGGCATGAAGGTGCCGGTCATGTCCATATTGTCGTTCTGGTCGTAGAGGATGCCCTGGAACGTCGTGCCGATGCGCGGGCCACGCAGCACGCCATTGGTCAGCTTCAGATAGCCGCTGCCCTTGTCGATCTCGGCGTAGCCACGTTCGAACTTCACCCGCGACGTGTCGAGCTGGCCCTTCACCGCCTGGTTGAGGCTGCGGCTGTCGCCGGCCGGCGTGGTCGAGACGATGGAGGCGAGCTTGGGTTCGTTGACGACGAAGAAGTTGCTGGTGTCGACCTTGCCCTTCATCGGTCCGTCGCCGGCTCCCGTCAGCGCTAGCGTGATCGATCCGCCTTCCATGTGCTCATAGATGTTGAGGAACCGCAGGATGGCGCCGGCGTCCGCCGACTGCACGTTGAGCGAGCGCCTGCCGCCGTCGGTGGTGTTGCTGATGGCGATGGCGGCGCCGGAACTCGCCGTCGCGCTGACCTTCAGTCCGTTCACCCGCGAACCAGCCGCACTGTAGTCGAGCTTCAGGTTGGACAGTTGCTCATCGTGGAAGCCGGTCAACTGATCGATATCGGCGCTGACGGAAATGTTGTCTGTTCCCGTCGTCTTGGTTGCGGTGTCCACGTCGGACGTGAACTGCTTGATGAGCGAACGAGCGTCGAGCGCGTTGCCGGTGATGTCGACCGCATAGCCCTTGCCCGACCGCTTCACTGAAACCGCTACGTCGTCGCCCCTGTTCAAGGTGACCTTGCTGAACTTGGCCGAAGACAGGGCGCCGTTGACCAGCACGATGCTGCCCTCGACGGAGAACGTCTTGCCGCCGAGGTTGAAGTCGGACAGCGTCGTGGTGTCGCCGGACTTGGTCATGACGAAGGTGGCGCTGGCGGGAACCCCCGCCCCCTTGCTCCAGCCGGCCCAGGGAACGTCCACCCTGGCATTGGTCAGGTCGGCCGAGACATTCTGGTTGCCGCTGCCGCTCTTGTCGATCGCGACCTTCACCGTTCCGCCTAGCAGCGGCGTCAGACCGGGCATGGCGGCGGCGCGGATCTTGTCATCGAGCACCAGGGCCACCTTGCGGCTGCGCGCCGGCCCGTCATCCGCCAGCGGCTCGACGAGGTCGAGTTCGGCCGGAATGCCATTCAGCGATGCCTTGGCCGAAATGACAGCCTTTTGCGGGTCGACGGTGATCGAGCCATCGGCACCGGTCACGGTCTGTCCCTCGAACGGCTTGGCCAGGGACAGGCCGGTGTAGTTGAGCGACACCAGCCAACCGAGCTTCGCGGTATCGACCCCCGACTGCAGCGGAATGTCCGCCTTGACGTGGCCGGTGACGCCGCCGGAAAGGTCCTCCGGCAGAATGCCGACATGGCGCATCGCATTGATCGGTTCGTAGGATGCAAGTTCGGCCACGGCGGACGCATCGCCGGCGACGTCGATATCGAGAGCGCCGATGACCGGTGGGCGGTTGGCTGCCTTGACGGCCAATGTCCCGTTGCTGGCCGCCACCACGCGGCCACTGGGCATGAAGACGGTGCCCGACGACAACGATATGTCGACGTCGTTGCCGTGGAATCCGACGACGCCCACCGCGTCGCGAATCGGCGGAATGCGGCCGGCCGTGTCGAAACGCGCCCCCTCGATCTGGAAGCGGCCGAAGACCTCGTCGGCGGAAAGCGGAACGCCGTTGCCCAGGCGATCCGGCACCACCTGGAACTGGAGATTGGCGTCTACCACGCGGCCGCCGAACAGATTGTCCAGCACCCAGAGCCGCGCATTGCGCGCCGAAAACCACGGCCACAACTGTTTGACATGGGAGACCGGCATGTTGTGGACGTTGAGCGCCAGATTGATCCCGGGGGCCTTGCCGTCGACGAATTCCACCGTCGCGGTGCCAAGCACCTCACTGGAAGCGGCTGATCGAACGGCGATCTGCTCGGCCACCAATTTGTGGCTTTTGGTCTGATAGACGCCGGCGACGCGGGAGAGGAAGGTCAGCGCGGGCTCCGGCGATTCCGACGGCGCCAAGGTCGAGCCGTCGCTGGTCAGGTCGTAGCGGTAGGCGGGCTCCTCGCCCGCGGCGCCGGACGAGGGCTTTGGCCCGATGGAGCCGGCAAAATCGAAAGTCGAGCGGCCGGTCTTGAGCAGCAACCTGTCCACCTGGATCTTGTTGGAGCCATAGACAAGCGTCGCATTGATATCGGCATCCGCCTGCAGCAGCCCACGCGTGCCAAGATCCAGCACCGACCCGGTGGACGAAAGGGTGGCCGTCAAGCGTGATGCAGTGGCATCTGAGCCCTCCGATCCCGCCAGCTTCAACGCGACGGCTCCAAGCTTGCCGGAACCGGCAGCGGCGGCGCCGGCATCCGCCAGATTGATGCTGGCATGCAGGTCCGTCACCCGGTGCGCGGCGATATCGCGAGTGGCTGAGGCGGCAACGGTGACTGTCCTGCCGTCGACATCCGCCTCGGAAGTAAACTCCATGCCGCCCGGCCCCGACTGGACGACGGTCGCGTCGGCGATCTTGACCAGTTTGATCGACCCGGCATCAGGCAGCACGAATTCGACATTGCGGAGATCGATCCGGCGCATCGAATCTTCCCGCACGGCGTCGAGCGCGCGATGGATGTTGGCGAACACCGCGTCCGACAGCTTCTCCGGATCGACGAGGCCGTCCTGGTTGCGCAGCGCCGCGGTCCAGTCGCCGCCGGACGGCATCGCCGCCATGACGATGCGGGCATCGGAGATCCTGGCACTGGTCAGCCGCACCTCGCCCCATAGAAGCGGCACCAGGCGCACGCCAAAGCGCACTCGCCCGGCATCCGCCATCGGTTTGCCATCACTGGTCTTCAGGCTGACATCGCTCACCTGCAGCGCGACGAAGCTCGAACTGTCGAGTGTGATGCGCGCGGGCCCGACCGCGACATCGACGTCGACGCCCGCCAGCCTCTCTATGGCACTCTCCGCTTCGACGCGCAGCCGGTCCGACCCGATGCCGGAAAGGCCGATGAGATAGACGGCCACCGCGGCCAGCAGCATGAATGCGGCCAGGCCGGCAAACACGCGCGAAAGCATGCGGAAGCCGCGGCCGATCGCCGCCTGGCCGAGAGGCGGGACACGGCACGCGGACGGCAAGGCCCCCAGGTCGGTGATCTCGTCCCGCCTGAACCTGATCTTCTCGTGCTGGGGTTGCTCCTGATCCACGCAATCTTCCGTTGTACGAATTCGCTCGTGGACGAATCCCCGCTCGACACTATATCGCTGTGGCTGCGCGCGTAACCTCAAACAAGGGCATCGATATGGCCGACCTCGAAGTAGGCGATCTCGCGCCGCAATTCGATCTTCCACGGGATGGCGGCGGGTCGCTCAGCCTGGCGGTATCCGCCGGCAAGCCGGTCGTGCTCTATTTCTATCCGCAGGACGACACGACGAGCTGCACGCAAGAGGCGATCAGCTTCTCACAGCTGAAGCCGGAATTCGAGAAGGCCGGCGCCGTGGTCATTGGCCTGTCGCCCGACAGCGCCAAGAAACACGACAGGTTCAAGTCGAAATACGATCTCACCATCGATCTTGCCGCCGACGAGGAGCGCAAAGTGATCGAGGCCTACCATCTGTGGGTCGAGAAATCGATGTATGGCCGCAAATACATGGGTGTCGAGCGTGCGACGTTCCTGATCGGCCGCGACGGGCGGATCGCCAGGATTTGGCGCAAGGTCCGGGTCAAGGGCCATGCCGAGGCCGTGCTGGAAGCCGTTCGCGCGCTCTGAACGCAGCCAAAGCCCACGCAGGCAATCGACAATTGCGGTCGTTACTCGTCAGATGCCTCGACCTTCGGCTGCCGCCCAGTCCTCCAGGATTTCGAAACATGGCTCACATGATCGGCCAGCGCGGCGAGATGACCACGCAGGCCGCGCGCGCCCATCATCGATGACAGCGTGACTGACTGCGTGGCGAAGCGCCGCTTGAAATCCTCGCCGCCGCAGAGAAAGTCAATTGTGGCAAGACCACGGTCGAGCGACCACTGGATATAGTCCATCATCAGTACCATGCCCGGCGAGCCGCGCTCATATTCGGGATCGTAGGTGGTGACGAAAGCCATCATCGTGCCGTGCTGTTCGAAATTGATCGAGACGGCGACGATCGTGTCGTCAAGCTCCAGCACGAAGATGCGCAACAGCCCGAGGTCGGCCAGCACCGAAATGAGCGCGGCGAGAACCGGCGAGCCCTTATCGAACAGATCCGAGGCACGACCATGCCGGGCGAGCCAGAGGCGTTTCAGCGTCGCGACCCGCTCGAGCACCGGCTCACGCGGGTCCTCCGCATCCAGGAGCCGGAAACGCAAAGCACCGCTCTCTTCCATGAACTTGCGGCCACGACGATAGTTCTGCCGGCCCTTCTTGGACAACGTCTCGAACCATTCCGCCCCGCGCTGCCAGGGACCCGCGACACGATAGCTGATTTCAGTGCGGTGGTTGGGCCGAAGCGCCTTGCCATGGGCCGGTTCCAGCAGGGCATGAACACCGCCATCCGGCAGCAAACGGTTGAGATAGATCAGGTCGAAGCCGCCCTGGTCAAAAACATACTGCCAAAGTCGGGAGATCGCCCGCGGGTCGCTGTCGGGTGCAACCAGCGCGTCGCAATAGTCACTGTGATCCTTCGCCGCCCATTCGAGCATGCGGACGCCGGAGCGCCTGAAGGTCGCGAGCGCTATCACGCCATCGAGCCGGTCGCCGTTCCAGGCAAGCCCGATCCTGAGTGCGCGCCGCTCCTGATGCGGGGTGGTGCGCCACCAAGCCGCGATCCAGTCCGGGTGCTGGAAGACAAGCCCGCCAGCCCGCTGCCAGAGCGCGCTCCAGGCCGGTGCGATCTCGGCCAGGCGCACCGCCGATGTCACGACTTCGAAGGTACGTGTCCGCGGGACCGCAAGCACAACGGGAGCGTTCATGGCCGTGTCCCTTCCGATGATCGCGAGGTGCGTGGCCGTGGCTTACCAGGCCGCATGCGCCTGGCGATATGCCCCCACATCCGCTTCAACGGCATGACGTAAAGGCCGGCGAGCGACTGGTAGTCACGCACATCGCGGTCGACCAGCCCGAACTTGAAGTCCTCGTCGGGCCTCGGCACGCACAATGTTCCGAAGAGCCGATCCCAGAACGAGAAGAGCAGCCCGAAGTTCTTGTCGTAGTGGCGCGGATCGACGCTGTGATGCAACTGGTGCCAATGAGGACACAGGATCAAATTGTTGAGCGGGCCGAACGAGATCTTGAAATGCGTGTGCCTGACGAAATCCATCATCAGGATGTTGCGCATGACGTAGACGTTGACGCCAAAGACGGTCAGTTCGACAAGGTTCAGCGAAATCAGCGACCAGATGCCGAAGCAGAACCCCACGATGAGGCCGTCCCAGGCTCGATTCATCAGCTCGTCGAGCGGATGGACCCTGTCCTTGGTGACCCCGACCATCACCTCGGCCGAGTGATGCACCTTGTGCAGTTCCCAAAGCAGAGGGTAGCGATGCTGGGCGACGTGATAGAGATAATAGGAAATGTCGTAGGCGAGCAGCATGCTGACGGTGAAGATCAGCACCGTCACCGGACCTGCCGGCCCCTCGATCAGAGGCGGCTGAAACTGGAACAGTGTCGAAAACAGCCAGATGGTCCCGTAGCCCACCGCCGTGACGAAAACGATTCCGGCTGGCAGCATCAGGAAAGGCATCAGGGCCTTCTTCGTGACCCAGAACAGCAGGTCGGCCTTCGCGGAGGGATGGGTGATGACCTCATGCGGGATGACGAACTCGAAAAACTCCTTCCAGCTCTTTTCCTCGACCGTGCGCCAATAGGCCACGAGCGCGCTGACAAGGGCAGTCAGCAGCAAAAGCCCGGTCGCCAGCAGACTGGTGCCCGAAATCTTGTCGAGGATCTTGCCAATCAGATCGTTCAGCATCCCTACCGCCACGGTGAATCCGAAATACCAGCTCGCCTTTACTCGAAAAACGTCAATCAAATGCAATCGAAGACAGTTAAGAAACCCAAGCCTTGCTCTGCGCAAGACAGATCGCTGCTGGCAGAACATTGGTGCTCATCGCCAACGATTTCGCGGCATGGCGGCCGCACCCTGGCGATTTACAAGCAACCTCTTGCCCGCGCTGCGTGCATTCGGCGCCGCGCAGTGGACAAGGCAAACCTTTGTTAACCCTAATAATGTGTAATCGGGCGGTCGTGGTGTCGTAACGAAAGCTTGGTCCCGTGAACGCAACCGGTCAGTCCGCAGTCTTCGGCAGGCGCAAGGAACCCCACACGGTCATCATCGCCCGAGGCAACGAGATCAGGCACTTCACGATCCGTCCCTGGCTCGCGGCATTCATCGGCTCGGCACTCGCCGCCATTGCCATCGGCTACCTTCTGGCCACATCCTATCTCGTGCTGCGCGACGACCTGATCGGCGCCACCACCGCGCGCCAGGCGCGGATGCAGCAGGCTTACGAGGACCGCATTTCGGCGCTCCGCGCCCAGGTCGACCGCATCACCAGCAGGCAGCTGCTCGACCAGCAATTGATGGAGACCAAGGTCAGCGAACTGCTCGAGCGCCAGACGCAGCTCAGCCAACGGCATGGCCGTCTCGGCCCGCTGCTCGAACGCGCCGAGAACGATGTCGGAACGGCGCCCGCCAACGATCCGGCCGCGGCCGCCAAGCCCGACAAGCGCGCAGAGGTGACCGGCAGCATCAACCAGCCCGCGCAGACCTACGCGGTCGCCGGCCTGGGCGCCGACCTCGGCACCGCCGACACCAGGCCCTTCTCCTTGTGGTCGACCCGCACCGATCCGCTGCCCAGCGATTCAGCCGCCGATCGCGCCGACAAGCTGTTTGTCTCGATCAACCAGTCGCTGAAATCCATCGAGAATGAACAGCTCAGCCGCATCAGCACGCTCGCGGACAATGCCTACAAAAGCGCCGATGCCATCCAGCAGGCGCTGCAGGCAGCCGGACTGCCGGTCGACAGCGATTTCGGCAAAAACGAAAACGATGTCGGTGGACCGTTGATCCCGCTCAACGCCTCGATGATCTTCGACAGCAAGGTCAAGGAACTGGACGAGGCGCTGGACACGCTCGACCAGCTGAAAAAAGAAGCGCGCCGGCTGCCGCTTGCCAACCCCGCTCCCGGCCACCCCGTCACCAGTCCGTTCGGCGTGCGCACCGACCCCATCCTCGGCACCGCCGCGTTGCATTCGGGCATGGATTTCAGGGCGCCGATCGGCATGGCGGCGCGGGTGACAGCGCCCGGCATCGTGACCAAGGCCGGCTGGAACGGCGGTTATGGCCGCATGGTGGAAGTCGATCACGGCAATGGCTTTGCGACCCGTTACGGGCATCTCAGCGAGATCGACGTGACGGTGGGCGAAAAGGTCGACGCCGGCGCAACTATCGGCAAGACCGGCAGCAGCGGGCGCTCGACCGGCCCGCATCTCCACTATGAAGTGCGGCACAATGGCGAGGCGATCGATCCGCTGCGCTTCCTGACAGTCGGCAAGAAAGTCGCGCAATATCTCTAGCAAGGGCAACCGCTCGCTTGCCGGCTGAATCCGGAAGTCCGGCCGAGCCGCGCCTCTCTCTCGCCAAGCAGTATCCCGCACCGCCAAACCGCTGACGGCCATCAGCCATTATTGCGGCGCGATCGCAACCCGTCGTTTCTTAATGCATGTCGCCCGGAAGTGTCCTCGGTTCCGGGACAACGACATGCATGAAATCAGAAGCTTACAGCAGGTCTGGCGAACCCTATTCGCCGCGACATGCTGTTGTCTCATCACTGATCAACCGAAGGTGAGACGCAGAAAGATCGGCAGCTCGGTCCCGCGTCCCGAGACTTTTTTGAATTCCATTTGACTGAATAAATGTTTGATGCGAACCTTACGTCAAGTGGGGGCGCAAGGCATGGCATTGCGGGGAACCAATCAGGAGTTCGGGCGGCCGTACAACCGGCGCATCGTGCTGGAGTCCATCCGCCGTCATGGCCCGATCGCACGTGGCGACATTGCCAGGCATGTCGGGCTCACCGTCCAGACCGTGTCGACCATCGTTCGCGAACTGGAGGAACAGGGCTACATCCTGTCCGTGCGCGAAGATCCGAAGGGGCGTGGCCTGCCACCGGCGACGCTGCGCATCAACCCGGAAGGCGGCTATGCCGTCGGCATCCACCTGACGCCGCTTGGAATAGACGCCGCACTGATCAATCTCAGCGGCGACGTCATCGAGAGTTCGCGCCGCGAAGCGCCCAACGCGGCGCCCGATCATGCGTTCGACCAGATCGGCGCCATGGTCCGGGACCTGACCGGCAAGCGGCCCGGCGGCCGCGTCATCGGCGTCGGCATGGCGCTTCCCGGCCCGTTCGACGTGGACTCCATGAGCTTCGTCGGCCCGACCACGATGACCGGCTGGAAGCATGTGGCGCTGCGCGAGCGGCTGAC
This sequence comes from Mesorhizobium sp. ES1-3, assembly GCF_020164795.1. Classification (NCBI taxonomy): domain Bacteria; kingdom Pseudomonadati; phylum Pseudomonadota; class Alphaproteobacteria; order Hyphomicrobiales; family Phyllobacteriaceae; genus Mesorhizobium; species Mesorhizobium sp. ES1-3. Next base: position 85,386 of record NZ_JAIUGW010000009.1, on the reverse strand, counting down.
GGCCGCGACGGGATTGCCGGCCTTCTTCGAGACCGACATGGCCGCAGCCGCGATGGGCGAGCGGCTCTATGGCATCGGAGCCCGCCATTCCGACTATTATTATCTCTATTTCGGCGTTGGGCTCGGCGGCGCCATGATGCACGACGGCAGCGTTCTGCGCGGCGCCTGGGGCAATGCGGGCGAGATCGGCCACATTCCCGTGGTCGCCGATGGCGAGATTTGCCCCTGTGGCAACCGAGGCTGCCTCGAGCGCTACCTCTCGCTCGAAGCGCGGGGCCGGCGGGCCGGCAATGACGCCGATTGGGTGGCACAGGTCGGCCCGATCTTTCGCAACGCCATCGCCATCATCGAAAACCTCTTCGACCCGGAGACGGTCGTGCTCGGCGGCCTGGCGGCATCGGAGTTGCTCGAACGCCTGGCGGACGCGGCCGAACCGCTGCACAATTCGGTTTCGGCCCGCGCGGACCGCAAGACGCCGCGTGTCATCGTTGCCAGCGGCGGCCAGCATGCCGTGCTGCGCGGCGCGGCGGCACTTGCCGTTTCCGGGGTATTGTCGCCCCGCTTCGGCCAGATGTTCGCCGCCGAACGCGAGCGCGGCCGCGACGTCCTTTCGGCCCGGGAGATTGCCTGATGAGCGAACCCCTGCTGGTGCTCGACAACGTGACCAAGAATTATGGCGCGATCGAAGCGCTGAAGGGGATCAGCTTTTCCATCGGCAAGGGCGAGGTGGTGGCGCTGCTCGGCGACAATGGCGCCGGCAAGTCGACGCTGGTCAAGATCATCGCGGGCGGTCTCGAACCGACGTCGGGCCGCATGCTGTTCGAGGGCAAGGAGTTCCTGGCCCGGTCGCCGGCGGAAGCCAAGGCGGCGGGCATCGAGACCGTCTACCAGGACCTGTCGCTCTGCACCAATGTCGACGTGGTGGCCAATTTCTTCATGGGCCGCGAGATCACCAGGAAGGTGCTTGGCATTCCCGTGCTCGACGAACGCGCCATGGAAGCCGTCGTCGGCAAGGCGCTGGCCAGCGCCGGTACCCGCATTCCTTCGCTGCGCACCAATGTCGAGCATCTCTCGGGCGGCCAGCGCCAGGCCATCGAGCTCAACCGCTTCGTGCACTGGGGCGGCAAGCTCGTGCTGCTCGACGAGCCGTTCGCCGCCCTTGGCGTCGAGCAGACGCGGCGCGGTCTCGACATGATCCGCCAGGTGGCGAGCCAAGGCATCGGCGTCGTCATCATCACGCATATCATGCAGCAGGCTTTCCAGGTCGCCGACCGGATCGTGGTGATCCGGCAAGGCGTCGTGGCGGGCGATGTCGCACGCAACAAAACAAGTCCCGACGCGGTGATCAACATGATCACCGGGGAAACGCTTGCCGGTGCCGGACCGGCGAGCTGAGGGACAAAGAGGGGTCCGGCTTAACAGGGAGCCAACGACATGAAGCGAATACTTCTTGCTGTCATCGGTATCCTGGCACTGGCTTTTGCCACGCTCACGCCGGCATTCGCCCAGTCCAAGGGTATCGTCTACTACATGGTGCCGACATTGCTCGACGAGTTCCAGACCGGCTCGGTGAGCGCGCTGGAGTTGTTCCTGAAACAGACCGGCTACGAGATGAAGACGCTGAACGCCGACAACAAGACCGACGCCCAGCAGTCACAGATGAACGACGTCATCGCGCTGAAGCCGGCGGCGATCATCCTGGCCGCCGTCGATTTCAATGCGCTGAAACCATCGATCGAAGCCGCGCGCGCCGCCGGCATTCCGGTGGTCGAGTTCGACCGCCAGATCACGTCGACGCCGTCCGACTTCACCTCGGTCGCGGGTACCGTCGAGATCGGCTACGTCGCCGCCGACCAGGCCGAAAAGCTTCTGAAAGCCAAGAACGGCTCGGTGAAGGGCAAGGTCCTGCAGGTGCTTGGCGACCCCGGCGATCCCTACACGCTCGACATCCAGAAGGGTTTCGAAGAGAAGATGAAGGCGTTCCCGGACGTCAAGATCATCTCGCTGCCGGCCATGCAATGGGAGGCCAGCAATGCCGGCACCATCGTTGCCGACCAGATGCTGGCCAACCCCGACATCGACCTGATCTTCAGCCATGCCGCACACCTGTCGGTCGCCGCCGTCGCCTCGCTCGAGGCCGCCGGCAAGAAGCCGGGCGACGTCATGCTGATGAGCTCGAACGGCGCGCCGGTCGGCCTCGACCTGATCCGCAAGGGCTGGCTCAACGTCGAGGTCGAGCAGCCGCTTTACGCACAGGCCGCGGCCGTCGCCATGTTCATGGACAAGGTCGTCAAGAAGGAAGAAATCAAGCCCGGCGAATACGATGTGCTTGGCCTGAAATCGACCGTCACCAAGGAAGCCTGGGGCCCGAACATCAAGATCCCGGGTGCCGCCATCACCAAGGAGAACGTCGACAATCCGGCCTTCTGGGGCAACCAGAAGCCGCCGACCGACACGGTCAAGTCGGTCGAATAGACAGACGGCCCAGGCGCTCCGGGCCATACCCGGCCCGGAGCGCTTCCCTGCCCGCATGAAACGAGACGCAGGCAACCTGCCGCGGCCTCGATTGCGCACGCCAACCGGATCGACACATGAACCTTCGCACACGCCACGCACTGGAGTTCGTCCTCGACAACCTCGTCTGGTTCATGCTGCTTTTTGTCCTGGTCGTCTTCTCGCTGTTCATCCCGAACTATTTCCAGCTCGGCATTTTCGCCAACATCATCGAGGCGTCGAGCGTGCTCGGCGTCATGTCGATCGGCCTGGCGCTGGTCATCATTGCCGGTCACATGGACCTGTCGGTCGAATCCGTCGCAGCGCTCAGCGCCATGGCGGTCGGCATCCTGTTTTGTTCCTCGGGCATCGGCCTCGGCGTCCAATTGCACCCGGAATGGCTGATGGTTCCGGTCTCGCTGCTGCTGGCGCTGGCCGTCGGCGGCCTCATCGGCGCCTTCAACGGCTATCTCGTGGTCAAGGTCAAGATGAGCGCCTTCATCATCACACTCGCCTCCTACATCTGGGTGCGCGGCCTGGTGCTGGTCATTTCGGGCGGCCGCTCGGCGCAGGATCTGGCACCTGCCATCCGCTGGTTCGGCATCCAACGCCTGATCGGCCTGCCGCTTACCGCCTGGATCGCGGTGGCCTGTTTCGTGGTGTTCTCGCTGATCATGGCCAAGACGCCGTTCGGCAGGCACCTCGTGATGATCGGCGGTAATGAAACCGCGACCTTCCGCGCCGGCATACGGGTGAACCGCAACCTGATCATCGCCTTCGTGCTCGCCGGCGCCATCGCAGGGCTCGCCGGCTGGCTGCTGGCGATCCGCACATCGGGCGCCACGGCCAATCTTGGCGTCGGCCTTTTGTTCAACGCCTTTGCCGCGGTCGTCATCGGCGGTGTCAGCCTGAAGGGTGGTGTCGGCTCCTTGCCCGGCGTCTATGCCGGCGTGCTCCTGCTCTCCGCCATCAACACGGCGATCAACCTGATGGGCCTGCCCGCCAACTTCACCCAGGTCATCCACGGCCTGCTGGTTCTGGCAGCCGTGCTGCTCGACGCATTCAAGCAAACCATTCGCCAAAGACTGGCGTGAGCGGGGATTGGCATGAGGTGGGGATTGGCATGACAGGACGGTTCGCATGACAGGACGACTGGAAGGCAAGGTGGCGTTGATCGTCGGCGGCGCGCGCGGCATCGGCAAGGGCATCGCGCTGCGCTTCGCCGAAGAAGGCGCAAGGCTTGTGCTGGCCGATACGGAGGGCGAGGCCGGGCAAGCAAGTGCGGATGAGCTCGGCGTCCCCTTCATCCGCACCGACATCTCGCAAATGAGCGACGCCGAGGCCGCGGTGGCACTAGCGCTGAAACACCATGGCCGCCTCGACATCATCGTCCAGAACGCCGGCATCTATCCCTGGCAATTGATCGAAAACACCAGCGCCGACGACTGGGACCGCGTGATGGCCGTCAACCTGCGCGGCACCTTCAACGCCAGCCGCGCGGCCCTGGTGCCGATGAAGGCCCAGCGCTTTGGCCGCATGCTCTACACCTCCTCCATCACCGGACCGCACGTCACCAGCCCTGGCCATGGCCATTATTCGGCGACGAAAGCGGGCATCAATGGCTTCATTCGCGCTGCGGCGCTAGAATTCTCCGGATATGGCATCACCGTCAACGGCGTCGAACCCGGCAATATCCTCACCGAAGCCATCCAGCAGCATCGCGGCGCCGCCTATATCAAGAACATGGAGGATTCGATTCCGCTCGGCCGGCTCGGCAGCCCGCGCGACGTGGCCAACGCCTTCCTGTTCCTCGCCTCGGACGACGCCAGCTACATCACCGGCACGACCATCGTCGTCGATGGCGGGCAATTGCTGCCGGAAGGGAAGGATTTCCGTATGGTGCCGACGTGAGCGGGGCAAGATCAAGCCGGATACGAAAGGATCCTGGCTACCTCCTGAAATCTTTTGATATTCGACGTCTACATTTCTCCGAAACCAAGGGCTCGAAATCCCTTGAGAGAAATGGCGCGAGTGACGGGGCTCGAACCCGCGACCTCCGGCGTGACAGGCCGGCACTCTAACCAACTGAGCTACACCCGCGCATTGACGAGCACGTGTCAGCCGTGTTCGTCGTTGGGGCGGTGGATAAGGGGTTCGGTACCGAGTGTCAAGCGCGGGAAGACAGCATAAACGCAAAGTCGAGAAGGTTTTTTGACAGCCGGTGATTTGGTCGCAGATGCGCTCGTCGAACAGGGTGCCGGCTGCTCATTTGGCCTTGCGAAGCCGAGCCTGAGCGCTTAAAGGTCCGGCCGGAGAGGGCGATTAGCTCAGTTGGTAGAGCGCTTCGTTTACACCGAAGATGTCGGCGGTTCGAGCCCGTCATCGCCCACCACGTCGATTCAAAGTTCGCAAGATTTTTGACTCCAAATGCCTTCAAAGGCCGAGCGACCACCTACAAAATAGCAACAACTTTCGAAACGTAGCGCGATTGCGGCCGCAGTGTCGGAGCGCCGCTGAGACATCAAAGATTTCTGCGTGACGCACGCCAGGCTATTGTAGTGCCCCAAGGCGCTTACTAGCCGTCAACCCAAGGGAGAAGAAGGCTCCTGCCTCAAAGGACTATCTCGGCTTGCCTTGATCAAGTCTTCGGCGCAATTTCGGATCGCTTTTTCGATTGGCGCCAGATACATCTTAGCGATCTTCACGGACAACCGAGGTCCCAAGATTGGCGCACCCTGTATTCAGAGTTACGAATTAGGCTTCGCTTGGATCACGTCTACGAGGGGCATTTGATGCGAATTTCACATGCTTTCTTTTTGTTAGTCGTCTCAACTGTGACTATGTACGTCGCAGTCCAATTCGCCGTTGCCGACAAGGCGAAGTCTATACAGCAAGAGCCGATGACTTTTAAGATCATCGAGAATCCCCACTGCGAGAACTGCGTTGTCGTGTTCGCCGACGGCGAGATTTCTGACACGACCATCGACCGCTTTCAGACGACGCTCGATCATCTCGAGAAGTCCACAAACTGGTCGCGAGACAACGCCATAAAGGGCCTAGGTCCACATTTTATCCTACTTCTTGATTCTCTTGGCGGGCTGGCCAGTCCAGCCTATTCAGTGTCAAGACAAGCTAGAATTTACGGCGCAATAACGGTTGTCGCACGCCCGTCTGTAACAGTTGAGATCGACGGCGCGCTTGATCCCTCATCATGTAATTCTGCCTGCAGCCTCATTTTGCTGGGCGGCAAGCAGCGCTTCTCCCACATTTTCTCCAATATCGGCCTCCATCAAATTTATCCTTTAGTCAAGGATAAGCGCAATTTCACGCGAAGCGAGGTTCTGCAATATTTGTCATTTTTCAAAGAAGGATCAGCTGATCTTGCTAGACATATTTCTGAGATGGAAATGGATCAGAGAATTTTTCTGATTGCGATGCAGCAGACGGAAGATGAATTTCATTTTCTCAGTGCTTCAGAGGCCATATCGTTCAAATTGATAAACGCGAATGTTGACTCACTTGTTGGGATTTGACCATCGCTCTTAGCATTCCTTGCATTGAATAACCGCATATCCAGGGACCATTGACAAAATCTCTTTGGTCAATGCTTTACATCTGATATGCGGGCCTAGGCAAAAACTTCTTGCCCAATCGCTATGTCTTTAGCCCTTCAAACTTTTTTAACCCCTTGGCCAGCAGCTCCCCAACCTCCTGCAATGTCGGCATCGACGGTGCGGTGCCTGGACGGGTCACGGAAATGCCGGCAACGGCGCAGGCGAAGCGCACCGCCTCCAGCGGCTCCATGCCGCGCGAAAGTGCTGCGGCCAGGCCGCCATTGAAGGCGTCCCCCGCGCCGGTGGTCTCGACGACAGGGCCGGCACTGATGGCTGGAACATGCTCGGACCGATTCTTCGCGTGCAGCAGCGCGCCCTTGTCGCCGAGCGTGACGATGACCGTGCCGACGCCCTTTTCAAGCAGCTTGTCCGCGGCGACGCGCGCTTCATCGACAGAGGAGACTTTCAGCCCGGTCAATTCCTCGGCCTCTGTCTCGTTCGGTGTAAGATAGTCGCAGAGCTTGTAGATGCGGTCGGAAAGCGTTGCGGCGGGTGCCGGATTGAGAATGGTCGTCACCCCTGCCCCGCGCGCGATCTCCAGGGCCCGCATCGCGGCATCGATCGGCTGTTCGAGCTGCGTAACGAAAACACCGGCACTCCTGACAAGGTCGGCATTGGCATCGATATCCTCAGGCGTGATCAGCATGGCGGCGCCGGGGCTGACGATGATGGCGTTGTTGCCGCTTCCCTCCTCGACGAAGATGTAGGCGGCGCCGGTATAGCTGTCCGGCGTGTCGATTGCGGCGCTCTTCACGCCGGCATCCTTCCAGGTCCGCTTGGCCATGTCGGCGAAGGCGTCGACGCCGAGCCTGGTCAGGAATGTGACGTCCGCCCCCAGCTTGCCGGCGGCCACCGCCTGGTTCGAACCCTTGCCGCCTGGTCCCAGCTTGAAGGAATTGCCGAGGATCGTTTCACCCATGCGCGGCTGGCGATCGGCGCGATAGGCGGTGTCGGCAACAAACACACCGAGAATGACGATCGGCTTGCCCGAGGCCATGCCGCTACTCCGCATCCGGTGGCACGACGCCCTTGCGGAAGGCAAAGCAGCCGTAGAATCGGCGTTCTCCGGTCTGGATGACGCAATAGGCCTGCTTGGCTCGCTCGTAGAAGGCGTAACGCTCGACCGGCACCATCGGCCAGGACTTGCCCTCGGCGGCGTCGATCTCCTTCTGCACTTCCTTTTGCACGGTTGGAATCTCGTCCGGCTTGCCGACGATCTCCATGCGGGCGGCCGAGTCGTCGACGAACGTGTCCAGCGGGTAGAGCGACAGCACCGCCTTCACCACCTGGGCCGCCGAGGCATCGATGCGCAGCACGCGACCGAGCGCCGTCTGGCGCGCCACCGAATCGGAGGGAAAGTTGGTGTCGGCGATGATCAGGTCATCGCCATGGCCCATCGCCCGCAATGCCTGGAGCACATCGGCATTGAGCAACGGATCGATCCCTTTGAGCATGATGGTCCTCGTGAAGTGCGTTTGAGATCAGAGACGCTTGCCGGTCTCGGCATCGAACAGATGGATATGGTCGAGCCTTGGCCGAAGCCTTAGCGTATCGCCAGGCTTGAAGTCATGGCGCTCGCGAAACAGCGCCACCATCTCGCCGTCGCCGAAGCGCAGGAAGACTAGGGTTTCCGATCCGGTCGGCTCGACCACCGAAATCTTGGCCGGCACGCCATCGGGATGGATCTCGAGATGTTCGGGCCGCACGCCATACACCACGGAGCGCCCCTCCTCGACGGCGTTGTTCGGAGAAACCGGGAACAGCGTTCCGGCAATGTCGACGCCACCCTTGCGCCCGGTGCCCTTGAGCAGGTTCATCGACGGCGAGCCGATGAAACCGGCGACGAAAAGGTTGGCCGGCCGGTCGAAAAGCTCCAGCGGCGCGCCGACCTGTTCGATGCGGCCGTCGCGCATGACGACGATCTTGTCGGCCATCGTCATGGCTTCGATCTGGTCGTGGGTGACATAGATGGTGGTGGTCTTCAGCCGCTGGTGCAGCTCCTTGATCTCGGTGCGCATCTGCACGCGCAGCTTGGCGTCGAGGTTCGAAAGCGGCTCGTCGAACAGGAATACCTGCGGATTGCGCACGATGGCGCGCCCCATGGCGACGCGCTGACGCTGGCCGCCGGAAAGCTGGCGCGGATAGCGCTTCAGATAGGGGCTGAGGTCGAGGATGTCGGCGGCGCGCTTGACCCGCTCGGCAACCACGGCCGGATCGGTCTTGCGCAGCTTGAGGGCGAAGGCCATGTTCTGCTCCACCGTCTTGTGCGGATAGAGCGCATAGTTCTGGAACACCATGGCGATGTCGCGTTTTGCGGGCGGCAGGTGATTGACGACGCGGTCGCCGATGGCGATCGTGCCGCCAGAGACAGTCTCCAGCCCCGCCACCATCCTGAGCAGCGTGGACTTTCCGCAGCCTGACGGGCCGACAAGCACGACGAACTGGCCATCGGCAATGTCGACGCTGACTTCGTGCAGAACCTTGACGGTTCCAAACGCCTTGGCCACCTTGCTTATCGCGACTTGAGCCATCGTTCCCCCATCGGCTCCAATGGCCGTAGGCGCAGAAGCTAACCAACGCGACCGGTCAGGGCAAGCCGGTCTCTTATAGATAAAAACCGTTCTCGTTGACACGGCGTTTGGTTGCGAGAATAGTGACGAGCGCCGATCCGAAACGCTGGTACTCTATCCGAAAAAACGGAACGCGAAGTGACGCAGGTTGGGGTCCTGGTTTCGCATCTGAACAAAGCCAGCGCCCGGCACGATTGGCACTTCGATTCACGACTAACGTTCTGGGAGGAATAGTCCATGCGAGTAGATCTTTACGACAAACTGGTCCGTGCCGGCGCTACAAGGCGCGACCTATTGAAGGGCGCGGCCTCCATGGCCGCGATCGCGGCCGCATCCGGCGCCGGACTTGGCGCCCTGACGCGCCCGGCTTCGGCCGCAAGCGAACTGCGCTCGAAAATCTTGCAGATTCCCGGGGTTGGCAAAGGTCAGCCGACCGACGCCGACTTCCAGAAGGTCGGCGAACTCTGCCTCGATGCGACCAAGGCAAGTGTCAAGCAAGGCGAGTTCGCCGGTGTCGAGCTCGCCTTCATGGGCCTCAACAACCAGAATCTGCACAATGTGCTGTTCCGCGGCTTCCTGAAGCCATGGGAGACCTATACCGGCGCCAAGATCAACTGGATCGATCTGGCGCAAGCGGATTACAATGCCCGCCTGCAGCAGTCGATTGCCACCGGAACCGTCGACTTCGACATTGCCGAGATGGGCGCGCCTTTCGAAGGCGATGTCTGCGGCAAGGGCCTGACCTCTGAAATGCCCGACTGGGTCAAGAAGCAGATCGACTTCGACGATCTCGTCAACTACCTCAAGCCGCCGGTCGGCACCTGGGATGGCAAGCAGTATCGCGTCACCATCGACGGCGACACGCACAACTTCAACTACCGCACCGACGTGTTCGCCGACGCAGACCTTGCCAAGCAGTGGAAGGACGGCGGCGGAGCCGGTGAATGGGGCGTACCGAAGACCTGGCAGCAGGTGCAGGCCGTCACCAAGTTCCTCAAGGGCAAGAAATTCAAGGGCCAGGACGTCTATGGCTATCTGGATGCGCCCAAGCCCTGGGGCGGTTTCGGCTTCTACTTCCTCGGCAGCCGTGCCACCGCCTACGCCAAGCATCCCGACGACAAGGCGTGGCTGTTCGACGCCGACACGATGAAGCCGCGCATCAACAATCCGGCCTGGGTGCGCGCCATCCAGGACGTCATCGACGCCTTGCCGTCCGAACCGGCCGACCAGATCAATGCCGACCCGAACACCACCGGTTTCCAGCAGTTTCTGGCCGGAACCGGTTCAATGATCCCCTGGTGGGGCGACATCGGTTCCAACGCCAAAACCAACGATTCCTCTGTGATTGGCGACCTTTGCGGCTTCGACATCCTGCCGGGCTCGGATGACGTCTACAATTCCAAGGCCGGCAAATGGGAAAAACTGCCGAGCGGACCGAACTACGCGCCCAACCTCGCCTATCTCGGCTGGGGCGTCTATGTCATGGCCCGCGTCGACGGCGATCCGAAGAAGCACAAGGCCGCCTGGAGCGCGGCGGCGCATCTCGGTGGCAAGGATCTGGCAATCTGGACGGCGATGTATCCGTCCGGATTCCAGTGCTACCGCAACAGCCAGCACGACATCGACGAATGGGTGGCCGCCGGCTACGACAGGGCATTCATCACGAACTACCTCGACTCCCAGTTCAACTCTTACAATCATCCGAATGGCGCTATCGAGCCACGCATCCCCGGTATCTTCCAATACTACAGCGCTGCCGAGGACATCCTGGCCAATACGTTCGCAGGCAAGATGAAGGCACAGGAAGGCGCCGATGCCATCGCCGCCGCCTGGGAGAAGCTGACCGACCAGATCGGCCGCGAGAAGCAGATCAAACTCTACAAGGCCTCACTCGGCGCATAGGTGGACGTTTGATAAAAGTCACGGCCCGGCGTCACATCATCGCCGGGCCGAGTTTTGACCGGCTCTGCCGGCCATCGTACCAGAAGAGGCGAGAGGCGTGGCTGAACAGACCTCGACCACGAATGCGTGGCCGGCAAATTCCACACCAATGGATCTGATCCCGCCTGGCCGCAAACGCTTCGGCTGGACACTGATGGCCTTGGCCACACTCGTCCTCCTGGCGACGATCCTGCTTCAGATCCTCTACAAGACCGAGGTCGATACGATCGGCTTCGAGACATGGCGGCCCGTGGTCTACGCCTATGTGCTATGGGGCGTTGCTATCGGGATAGGCCAGGTTCTGACACGCGGCGAGGACGGCCAGCGCGCGCTGTTCCTGCTGCCGGCGCTGCTGTTCACCATCGCGATGGTGATCTTCCCGACGCTGTTCGGCTTCTACATCGCGCTCACCGACTGGAACCTCAGCTCCTTCAGCGGCCGCAGGTTCAACGGGCTCGACAATTTCTGGCAGATGCTCGGCGATCCATACTACCGCAATGCGCTGTTCAACATGGTGCTCTATGTGCTTGCGGTGCTGGTCGAATATGTCATCGCCTTCGGGCTGGCGCTGTTGCTCAACGCGCAGATCCGGGCGCGAAAATTCTTCCGCGTCGTCTTCCTGATGCCGCTGATGCTGTCGCCGGTCGCAGTGTCCTGGATGATCGGCAAATCGCTGATGGAATACCGGTTCGGCCCGGCGGCGACGCTGGCGCGCCATCTCGGCTGGGACAATCCCGCCTTCTTCTCAGAGCCGATCACAGCCCGCATCTCGATCATGATGCTGGACGCCTGGACCTTCATTCCCTTCATGATGATCATGCTGCTGGCCGGACTGCAGGCGATGTCCCGCGAGGTGCTGGAGGCGGCGCGTGTCGACGGCGCCAATGCATGGCAAACCTTCTGGCAGGTCACCTTCCCGCTGATGCTGCCGGTGTCTGTGACCGCCGTCATCCTGCGCATCATCTTCAAGCTGAAGCTTGCGGACATCATCATTACGGTGACGTCGGGCGGCCCGGGCGGAGCCACCGATTCGGTGTCGAGCTTCATCTACCGCGAATATCGCGACCGCTCGAATGTCGGCTACGGCACCATGCTGGCGATGGCCTATCTCGTCATCATCGTCGTGTTCGTGACCTGGCTCCTGAAGATCGCCAACCGCTTCGTGCGCAACGTCAACTAGAGCGGCCGGATCATGAGCGTTCAGACCACCGACTATACCGTCTCCGAAATCCGCTCCCCGGCGAGCTTCATCACCAGCCGTGTCTTCATCTATGGCGCACTTGTCTTCTGGGCTTTCATCTGCCTGTTCCCCATCTACTGGACGATAACGACCTCGTTCAAATCGGCGGTCGACGTCACGCAAGGGCATCTGATCCCGTTTGTCGACTTCCAGCCGGATTGGAAAGGCTGGCGATCGCTTGGCCTGTCGCCGGACTCGATCTTCCAGACCTCGACCGTGCGCGACGAGTTCCTCAAGCGTTTCATGAATTCGGTCATCACCTCGGTTGGTGCGTCGAGCCTGGCGATCATCATCGGCAGCCTCGCCGCCTATGGCCTGACCCGCTATCGCTACCATTTCGCCTGGTTCAAGAACGAGGACATCTCGTTCTTCTTCCTGTCGCAGTTGATCCTGCCGCCGGTGGTGCTCGCCCTACCCTTCCTGGTGCTCTACCGCGAAGTCGGGCTGCTCGATACGCGCATCGGGTTGATCCTGCTCTACACGCTGATGGTGCTGCCGATCGTCATCTGGATCATGCGCGACCAGTTCAACTCGATTCCAGTCGAGCTCGAGGAAGCAGCCCTCGTCGACGGCCTGTCGATCTGGGGCGCCTTTTTCCGCATCGTCATGCCGATCGCGCTGCCGGGCATGGTCGCCGCCTTCATCCTGGCAATGGTGCTGTGCTGGAACGAGTATTTCTTCGCCGCCCTTTTGACCTCGACGGACGCCAAGACGATCCCGGTCATGGTTGCCAGCCAGACGGGGTCGCAAGGCATCAACTGGTGGTCGATGGCCGCGCTGGCCACCGCAGCGATCGCGCCGCTTGCGGTCATCGGTATCGCGCTGGAGCGCTACCTGATCATGGGCATGACGGCTGGTGCGGTGAAGTGACCGGGCGCCTCTTCTTTCCCTCTGTACCCCTCTGTGGGAGAAGGAGGGGCGCGCTAGGCCTTCAGGATCGCGCGCAGATGATCCATGATCATGGCGACGCCCTTCTGTCCGAGTTCTGCCGAAGCATCCGCCGCGCTCACCGTATACCAGCTTTTGTTGTCCGCGAAGTGCGCGGCGTCCACTGCTTCCGGACATAGCGCCAGCATCAGCGATGTCTCGCCGATGCCGGCATGGTCGAATGGATATTTGCCGTTCATGGCGGCCGGCATCAGCGGATGCACCTGCACCCAGTTGAAGAAATTTTCGCCCGCGGCATGCCCGGCATAGTAGTCGGCCATCGTCTCGGAACCCCACCAGCCCTCGCCGCGCTGCTTCTCGAGGAAGCGGAAGATCGCCTGCCTGCCGGCGGTCTTGAAGGCGAGATCGGTCGGCATGCCGGCGGCGAAATTCTCGGTCTGGTGATGGACGATGGCGTGGATGTTGCGGAAACCGATACGCAGCAGGCTGTAGAACAGCTCCTCGCCGAACGGCGCCAGTTGATTGCCGCCGACCTGAACGGAGCCACTGCCTTCCGGCGGTGCCACCGCATAACTCGCTGCACCGTAATAGAAGGGCGGCAGGATGACGACATCGCTCTCTTGTTCGAGCAGCTCCAGCGTCTTGATGACGGCCAGCGTGTCCATGCCGACGGCCATGTGCTCGCCATGGTATTCCAGCACGCCGAGCGGCAGCGCAACCGGCCAATTCTCAGCGATCGCCTTGCGGATCTGGTGCGGCAGCATCAGGTCATAGCGCATGATCTATTCCATGTTGGTGTGGCGGGCGCGCATGGCTTCCGGCGACGCCGCAGTCAATTCCCTGAGTTTCAGCACCATGATCTCGAACAGCAGGAACAGCGCGCCCTCGAAAACCGAGCCCATCGGCAGCACCGACGTCTTTTGCGGTCCCTGGTCGTCGGCCATGGTCTGCGCCGGGATCAGCAACGTCAAATCAGCCAGCCCTACGGCGCTGCCGCCTGCCTGGGCGGTCAGGAGCAGGACGGTCGCGCCGGCCTCGCGCGCGATGCGCATCAGGGTGAGCACGGTCGAGGTTTCGCCAGGCCCGGAACTGACAAGCAAAACATCGCCCTGCGCTACAGGCGGCGTGTTCATGTCGCCGACGACCGAAACCGGCAGGCCCAGATGATAGAGCCGCATGGCGAAGCCCTTCACCTGCAAGGCCTCGCGGCCGCAGCCATAGACGACGATCTGTCTAGCATCCACCAGCATCCCGCAGGCGGCGTCGATCCGGTCGCCATCGACGCGCGCCAGCACCGCGCCAACCTCGTCGAGTGCGGTCCTGAACATCTGCGAGCTGGAGTTGCTCATGGCCGCGCCACCGGCGTGCCGGTAGTCGAAGATGATTGGCAATTCCCGATCATGCTCTTTCCCGGAACAGCTTGATTTCGTTCATGCTAGCAACCGCGAAAATGCGTGTCCAACGCTCAGCGGCGCTTTTGCCTAGCCACGAGGATGATAGTGTCATGTCAGACAAATCAATCCGGGAAAATTTCAAGACATGAAGACACGGCATTTCGACCGCATCGGCAATGGCGGCATCACCTTCACGGAGCTGGGCTTCGGCACGGCTCCGCTCGGCAATCTTTACCGCGCCGTCTCCGACGAGGACGCCAATGCGACGTTGGAGGCCGCCTGGGCGACCGGCTGCCGCTACTATGACACCGCCCCCCTCTATGGGCTCGGCCTGTCGGAAACGCGCCTCAACCCGTTCCTGCGCTCCAGGAAGCGCGACGACTATGTGCTGTCGAGCAAGGTCGGCCGCATCATGCGCGCCTGCCCGCCGGAGGAGCGCACGGGCATCGGCAAGTTCTTCGACACGCCGTCGCGCAAGGAGGTCTACGACTACAGCTATGACGGCGTCATGCGCTCGTTCGAGGCCTCGCTGGAGCGGCTTGGCGTCGACCGCATCGACATCCTGTTCGTGCACGACGTCGACATCTTCACCCATGGCAGCAAGGAGGCGTCCGACCAGCGCATCGAGGAGTTCATGCGCTCGGGCTATTATGGCCTGCTCGCCTTGCGCGACCAGGGCGTCATCAAGGCGTTCGGCGGTGGCATCAACGAATGGCAGGTGGCCCAGACGCTGGCCGAGCGCGGCGATTTCGACCTGTTCCTGCTTGCCGGGCGCTATACGCTGCTGGAACAGGAGGCGCTGACATCGTTCCTGCCGCTTTGCCAGAAACGCGGCATCGGCATCGTTCTCGGCGGCCCCTACAATTCCGGCATTCTGGCGACCGGACCGAAGCCCGGCGCCTACTACAACTATTCCGAAGCGCCGCAGGATGTGCTCGACCGAGTGACGCGCATCGAGGCCGTCTGCAAACGCCATGGTATCAGGCTCATCGAGGCCGCCCTGCAATTCCCGCAGTTGCACCCGTCGGTGGTTTCGGTCATCCCCGGCGGTCAGCGGCCTGAAGAAGTCGAGAGCAACCGGTCGCTGCTGGACGCGAAAGTGCCTGTAGCGCTTTGGGCCGATCTCAAGAAGGAAGGCCTGATGCGCGCCGACGCCCCGACAGCTTGAGAAGCTTCTGGTCCGATCGATTCGATACGGGGTCCAAAAAAGAAAAGCCGGGCTTGCCCGGCTTTTCATTTTTGAAAATTAAAATGCGCTTAGTTGACGGCGTCCTTGAGGCCCTTGCCGGCCGAGAACTTCGGCACGGTGCGCGCCGGGATCTGCACTTCGGCGCCGGTCTGGGGGTTGCGGCCGGTGGATGCAGCGCGCTTTGACACGGTGAAATTGCCAAAGCCGACAAGCCGGACATCGCCGCCCTTCTTCAGTTCGCCGGAGATGACAGAAAACACTGCATCGACCGCCGACTGCGCGTCACCCTTCGAAATGCTCGCGGCGTCGGCGACAGCGGACACCAGTTCGTTCTTGTTCATAAAAATTCCCTTCCATGAGAACACCGGAACTTACGACTCATCCGGCAGGAAACGGACTTTAGAAAGAAGCGTTCCCGCAACCAAGTCGAAAAGGCAGGAAAAAAGCGGAAAAAGCCCGGAATTCCGGGGTTTTTCACATGAAAAAGCCGGGCGCGAAGCCCGGCTTTCTGTTTGTGCGCTGCAACCTTAGCGATTTCTAACGCATGGCCCTGAAAACCGCGGTCGGTTTTCCGAAAGGACCATGCGCAAATCCCCAGTATTGGAGCGTCCTTTGCGCTGGACGCGCAGCGCCCTAATGCGCAAGCGACTTTCCGGCATCGTCGGCGCTGTCGGTCGCGGCCGGCGGATTGACCGGTTCGACCCATTCGATCGGCTCCGGCATCCGCACCAGCGCGTGGCGCAGCACCTCACCGACGCGTGAGACCGGAATGATTTCCATGCCGTTCTTCACGTTGTCCGGAATCTCCGCCAGATCCTTGGCGTTGTCTTCCGGGATCAGCACCTTCTTGATGCCGCCACGCAGTGCGGCGAGCAGCTTCTCCTTGAGGCCACCGATCGGCAAGATGCGGCCGCGAAGCGTTATCTCGCCAGTCATCGCCACATCGGCCCGAACCGGAATACCCGTCAGCACCGACACAATGGCCGTGGCCATGGCCGCGCCTGCGGACGGACCGTCCTTCGGCGTTGCGCCTTCCGGCAAGTGCACGTGGATGTCGCGCTTGTCGAACAGCGGCGGCTCGATGCCGAAATCGATGGCGCGCGAACGGACATAGGAGGCCGCTGCCGAGATCGATTCCTTCATCACGTCGCGCAGATTGCCGGTCACCGTCATGCGGCCCTTGCCGGGCATCATGACGCCTTCGACCGTCAGCAGCTCGCCGCCGACTTCCGTCCAGGCAAGGCCGGTGACGACACCGACCTGATCGTCAGCCTCGACCTGGCCGAAGCGGTAGCGCTGAACACCGAGGTAGTCGGCGAGGTTCGCCGCCGTGATGCTCACCGTCTTCTTCTTCGTCTTCAGGATCTCGGTCACCGCCTTGCGCCCGAGCTTCATCAGCTCGCGCTCCAGGCTTCTGACGCCCGCTTCACGGGTGTAGGTCTGGATGATGGCGCGGATCGCGTCCTCACCGACGGAGAACTCCTTCGGCTGCAGCGCGTGATCGCGGATAACCTTCGGCATCAGGTGCCGCTTGGCGATCTCGATCTTCTCGTCCTCGGTGTAGCCGGCGATACGGATGATCTCCATGCGGTCCATCAAGGGCGCAGGGATGTTCAGCGTGTTCGCCGTCGTCACGAACATCACGCTCGACAGGTCGTATTCGACCTCGAGGTAATGATCCATGAACGTCGAGTTCTGTTCGGGATCGAGCACCTCGAGCAGCGCCGAAGACGGGTCGCCACGGAAGTCCTGGCCCATCTTGTCGATCTCGTCGAGCAGGAAGAGCGGATTGGACTTCTTTGCCTTCTTCATCGACTGGATGACCTTGCCGGGCATCGAGCCGATATAGGTGCGCCGGTGGCCACGGATCTCGGCTTCGTCACGCACGCCGCCGAGCGCCATACGGATGAATTCGCGACCGGTCGCCTTGGCGATCGACTTGCCGAGCGAGGTCTTGCCGACGCCGGGAGGGCCGACGAGGCACAGGATCGGCCCCTTCAGCTTCTTCTGGCGGCTTTGCACGGCAAGGTACTCGACGATGCGGTCCTTGACCTTGTCGAGGCCGAAGTGATCGGTGTCGAGGACATTCTGCGCGTAGGCCAGGTCCTGCTTGACCTTGGAGTTCTTGCCCCACGGGATCGACAGCAGCCAATCGAGATAGTTGCGCACGACGGTCGATTCAGCCGACATCGGCGACATCGTCCTGAGCTTCTTCAACTCGGCTTCCGCCTTTTCGCGAGCCTCCTTGGAGAGCTTGGTCTTCTTGATGCGCGCCTCGATCTCGGCGGCCTCGTCGCGGCCATCCTCGCCTTCGCCGAGTTCCTTCTGGATCGCCTTCATCTGCTCGTTGAGGTAGTATTCGCGCTGCGTCTTCTCCATCTGGCGCTTGACGCGCGAGCGGATGCGCTTCTCCACCTGCAGGACGGAGATTTCGGCTTCCATGAAGCCCATCGCCTTTTCCAGCCGCTCCTTGACGGAAAGCGTGGCCAGCATCTCCTGCTTTTCAGGGATCTTGATGGCGAGATGCGAGGCAACCGTGTCGGCGAGCTTGGAATAGTCGTCGATCTGGCTGGCGGCGCCCACCACTTCGGGCGAGATCTTCTTGTTCAGCTTGACGTAGTTCTCGAAGTCGGTGACGACCGAGCGGGCCAGAGCCTCGACCTCGACCTCTTCCTCTTCCGGCTCGACCAGCGCCGTGGCCTTGGCCTCGTGGAAGTCGGGACGGTCGGTGAAGGAGACGATTTTCGCACGCGAGGCGCCTTCGACCAGAACCTTGACGGTGCCGTCGGGCAGCTTCAGCAATTGCAGCACATTGGCGAGCGTGCCGATGTCGAAGATCGCATCGGGCTCGGGATCGTCATCGGCGGCATTCATCTGGGTGGCAAGCAGGATCTGCTTTTCCTGACCCATCACCTCTTCCAGCGCCTTGATGGACTTTTCGCGCCCTACGAAGAGCGGAACGATCATGTGCGGGAACACCACGATGTCGCGCAGTGGGAGGACTGCAAAGACGCCGTCGCTGGGAGCCTTGGATATTTTGGCCATTGTCCAACCTTTCATGTCGCGGCCACCATCAGGCCAACCGCGAATCTCATATTAACGACCGGGGATCGTTCCGCCTACCACCGTTTATGACGGGAGTTTTACAGCACAGAAATCGGGCACCTCGGCCTTCTCGTGTTAGGTGGATGCAGGCGGGCCAAAGATCAAGAGTTAACATGGTCCGCAATCCATTCCATCGCGAAGGTGTGCCGGTTCCTCACAGCAAAACGGCGCCGCAAGGGCGCCGTTCCACAAAAATATAGGGCCAAGTGCCATATCAGGCGCTGACATTGCCCTTCTTTTCCTTCTGTTCGGAATAGATGTAGAGCGGCCGGGCGCTGCCGGTCACCACTTCTTCCGAAATCACCACCTCGCGCACGCCTTCGAGCGCGGGCAGTTCGAACATCGTGTCGAGCAGGATCGCTTCCATGATCGAACGCAGGCCGCGCGCACCGGTCTTGCGCTCGATGGCGCGCTTGGCGATCGCCGAAAGCGCGTTCTCGTGGAAGGTCAGGTCGACATTTTCCATCTCGAACAGGCGCTGATACTGCTTGACCAACGCGTTCTTGGGTTCGGTCAGGATCTGGATCAATGCTGGCTCGTCGAGATCCTCCAGCGTCGCCAGGACCGGCAGACGACCGACGAACTCCGGAATGAGGCCGAATTTCAACAGATCCTCGGGCTCGACCAGGCGGAAAACGTCACCCGTGCGGCGATCCTCCGGCGACGCGACGATGGCGCCAAAACCGATCGATGTCTTCCTGCCGCGGTCCGAGATGATCTTGTCCAGCCCGGCGAAGGCACCGCCGCAGATGAACAGGATGTTGGCGGTGTCGACCTGCAGGAACTCCTGCTGCGGGTGCTTGCGGCCGCCCTGCGGCGGGACGGAGGCGACCGTGCCTTCCATGATCTTGAGCAGCGCCTGCTGCACGCCCTCGCCCGACACGTCGCGGGTGATCGAGGGATTGTCGGACTTGCGCGAAATCTTGTCGATTTCGTCGATGTAGACGATGCCGCGCTGGGCGCGCTCGACATTGTAGTCGGCCGACTGCAACAGCTTCAGGATGATGTTCTCGACGTCCTCGCCGACATAACCGGCCTCGGTCAGCGTCGTGGCGTCCGCCATGGTGAAGGGCACGTCGATGATGCGGGCCAGCGTCTGCGCCAGCAGCGTCTTGCCGCAGCCGGTCGGGCCGATCAGCAGGATGTTGGACTTGGCCAGCTCGACATCGTTGTTCTTGCCGGCATGCGCGAGGCGCTTGTAATGGTTGTGGACCGCCACCGACAGTACGCGCTTGGCGTAGGGCTGACCGATGACGTAGTCGTCGAGAACCTTGAGGATCTCCTGCGGGGTCGGCACGCCCTCGCGCGACTTCACCATCGAGGTCTTGTTCTCCTCGCGGATGATGTCCATGCACAGCTCGACGCACTCGTCGCAGATGAACACCGTTGGGCCGGCGATCAGCTTGCGCACCTCGTGCTGGCTTTTGCCGCAAAACGAGCAATAGAGCGTGTTCTTGGAATCACCGCTGTTGTTGCCGACCTTGCTCATTTCATGTCCTTTCATGGCCGCCCGCCGATGGTCTGGCTGAAAGGGCGCATACTCTATTTATCGCGGGAATCCGCCGCCGCCAGTCTTCCGGCTCCCGCAACGTATTCCATACGAAACACAAATCCGAAAACGTGGCAATGATTCGCAGCTTCCCCACGCAAAGCTAAGCCGTCGAAAATCAACATAGCCTTAACGTAGGCAATCCCGACCTCCGAGGGAACAGCCAATTGTGGCCGAAATGACGCAAGACGCGCCAAAAGCGCGTGATGGTGCCATCCAACTGCCAACTAGCCTTTATGCCAACGCTCCCTCGGCCGCCTCGCGCGACGAAATGACCTTGTCGATCAGGCCGAAATCCTTGGCCTCGTCGGCAGTCATGAAATGGTCGCGGTCGAGCGTCTTCTCGATCTCTTCATAGCTCTTGCCGGTGTGCTTGACATAGACCTCGTTGAGGCGACGCTTCAGCTTGATGATGTCCTGGGCATGACGCTCGATATCGGACGCCTGGCCCTGGAAGCCACCGGACGGCTGGTGAACCATGATACGGGCGTTCGGCGTGGCAAAGCGCATGTCCTTGTGGCCGGCGGTCAGCAGCAGCGAGCCCATCGAGGCCGCCTGGCCGATGCACAGCGTCGACACGGCCGGCTTGATGAACTGCATGGTGTCGTAGATCGCCATGCCCGAGGTGACGACGCCGCCCGGCGAATTGATGTAGAGGTTGATTTCCTTCTTCGGGTTCTCGGCTTCGAGGAACAGGAGCTGCGCGCAGACCAGCGTCGCCATGCCGTCCTCGACCGGACCGGTGATGAAAATGATGCGCTCCTTGAGGAGGCGCGAGAAAATGTCGTAGGCCCGCTCGCCGCGATTGGTCTGTTCGACCACCATCGGAACGAGGTTCATGTAGGTTTCGACGGGATTCTTCATCAGTTATCTCTTCTCGCGGTGGGATTTCCGGCGCCGGACAGGCTGGCAGTTCGGGCAGAATCGGTTCTGGATCGTCAAGATGTAAATAGGATGCCGGCTCATCCTTGTGCAAGGCCGACCCGTCCTAGCCATCTGGGTAAGTCGAATCAAGCTTCCGGGCAAGGATTGGCAGCAGCTGATGCCACGCCGCGCCGAAATACCGAGCCTGCCCCCGCCAGGTAGCAGTTTCTTAACCTCGTCACTTAACGAAATGCGCCGAAACCGCTTTTCTCCGCAATGGCTTCCCCTACAATTCAACGTTGAACTTGTGCCTGCAGTTCAAACGGGGGAGTGCCATGTCCGGGAAAACCGCATGCTTCACCATTGCCGGGCTGACCCTGCTCGGCTCGATTTCGCAAACGGCGGCAGGCGGCCGCGCCGTCGAATGCTACGAGCCCGTCCGCACACCGGCCGTTTACGACACCGTCTACGAAGACGTCATGGTCAGCCCTCCCGGCCAGCAGATCGTCGACTATGACCCGCCGATCTACGGCACCCGCGAGCGCGTGGTGATGACCGTGCCGGCACAGGTTCGGTACGAAGTGGTCCCGGCAATCACCCGGACAGTCTACCACACCGTCAGGGTCGATGGCGGCGGCTATTCCTGGGAATGGCGCGTCATCCATGGCCACCGGGTGCTGTGCAAGGTTTGGCACAAGGCAAGCTACGAAAGCGTCGCCGAGACGGTGATGATCCAGCCCGAGCGCACGCGGCGTGTCGTCATTCCGGCGCAATATGACAGCATCGTCGAGGAGGTGCTGGTGCGGCCCGAGCAAAGGCGCGTCATCGATATTCCCGCCTCCTACCGGACCGTCCCGCGCCGCGTTCTGGTGCGCGAAGGCTCATCCGGCTGGCGGCGCGTGCATATTCCGAGGCATTGCCAGGATTGAGCTTAGGCCACCTCGGCCCGTAGCCAGGCCTTGAGGCCGATGACATCGCCGTCGCCGATGGCTTTGGCCACACGGCGCCCCACTGCCGCGCCAAATTTGTAGCCGTGGCCGGAACAGGCCGAGACGACCAGGCACTTACCTGTCTCATGCGCCAGGAATTTCTCGTCCTCGGTGAAGGTGTAGGCGCAGGTGACCACTTCGGTCACCCTGTACTCCTCGATGCGGGCGATCGGCGGCGAAAACAGGTTGCGGATCGCCTCGCCCTCGCCGGGCACAGGCTCGCGGTTCCAGTCGGCGTCGCTGGTCGGCACCTTGTGCAGGCCCGAGCCGAATTTCATTCCGGCGCCGCGGGTGAGCGGGATCATATAGCCGTCGGTCTTGCCGCCGACATCGAGAATGACGGGCGCGGCCTCCCATGCGGCCTTGAGATCGGCCGGGGGCTCGACATAGGCGAGCGCGGTGCGAAAAGTCTTCAATTCGCCGCCGAGCTCGGGGAATAGCTTCAGCACCCAGGCGCCAGCGGCAACGACGATGCGGTCTGCCTGCATCGTCTCGCCGCTTTCCAGCACGACATGGCCGGCTTCGGCATCGATCTCCGTCACCTTGCTGTGCTCGTAGACGTTGGCGCCGTTGGCGCGCAGCCATCTGGCCAGCCCGACCGCGATCTTGCGGCAATGCAGCGCGCCGCCTTCGGGCGAAAAATAGGCGTAGCGGAACGAGCCGACCTCAAGGAACGGCCAGCGTTCGACGGCTGCGCCCGGTTCCAGCAATTCGAAAGGGAAATCGCCCTCCTCCAGACCCTCGCGGTATTCCTCGGCCTCATCGCCAGGCTCGCGCGAAACGCAAACGAATCCCCTGGGATCGAGGTGGTTCTCGCCGAGATCGGCCCACATCTCGTCCCAGGCCTCATAGGCTTCGGTGATCAGCCGGCCGTAGCCGGTTCCAGCGCGGTAGGCACGGCGGATGATGCGGTGATGGTCGCCCGATGCCGCCAGCGGATTGGGGATCGGCCCCTGCTCGACGATCGAGACGGCGTGGCCTGCCTTGACCAGCGACCACGCCGTGGAGAGACCGGCGATACCCGCGCCGACGACGATCACATTCATCCGTTCAGACCTTCCGCAACCCTACTGGCTGGCTCAATGCATCAGGCTGCCGAACGCAACATACGGTCTGGAACCGGGCTGGCAAGCCGCGCTATGGGTCTGGCATGACCAAATCGACGCTCCCGTATCTGGCCTTTGATCCAGCCACACGCCGGCTGAGGCTCGACCCGCGCGAACCGGCTTTCTTCATGAACCCGTACGAGGCCTACGGCCTCCTGCATGACGCATCGAATGCATTTTTCTGGGAAGAGTTCGGCTTCTGGTGTTTTGGCGGCTTCGGCGATGTCAACAGACTGCTGCGCGACCGCCGTTTCGGCCGCCAGAACCCTGCTGGCATCCCAGACAGCCACGGTGTCGGCCAGGACAGGACCCATCTCGAGGCGTTCGACGGCATCGAAGCCAACTCGATGCTGGAACTGGAGCCGCCGGTGCACACGCGGCTGAGGACACTGGTCAACCGTGCCTTCGTCTCGCGTCAGGTCGAACGGTTGCGGCCGCGTGTCGAGGCACTCGCCAACGAATTGATCGATCGTTTCGAACCTGGCAAGGCCTTTGACCTCCTGCCGGCCTTCGCCTCCCCGCTGCCGATCACCATCATCGCCGAAATGCTCGGCGTGCCGGTGGAGATGGGGCCGCAACTACTCGACTGGTCGCATCAGATGGTCGCCATGTACATCCATGGCCGCACCCGCGAGACCGAGGAGACGGCCAATGGCGCGGCACGCGAATTTTCCGATTTCCTGCGCGGCTACGTCACCGAGCGGCGCAAGAACCCGGGCGATGATCTGCTGTCGCTGCTGATCTCGGCGCAGGAAGACGGACAGAAATTGTCCGAGGACGAACTGGTCTCCTCGGCCATCCTGTTGCTCAACGCCGGCCATGAGGCAACCGTGCACCAGACCGGCAACGCAGTGCGCTCGATCCTTGTGCAAGGCGGCGACCCGCGCCGCTTCTTCACCTCACCGGAAACGACCGCGGCGACCGTCGAGGAATGCCTGCGTTTCGACGCGCCGCTGCATATGTTCATGCGCTATGCCTATGAGGAGATCGAAATCGCGCCCGGCATCGTCGTGCGGCCGGGCCAGACGATAGGGCTCTTGCTTGGCATGGCCAATCATGATCCGCACGCCTTCGCCGAACCGCAGGCCTTCCGGCCGGAGCGCACCGACCAGAAGAATGTGTCTTTCGGCGCCGGTATCCATTTCTGCATCGGCGCGCCGCTCGCCCGCCTCGAACTGCAGGTTTCGCTGAAGACTTTGTTCGAGCGGCACCCGCGACTGCATCTTGCCGAACAGCCCCGCTTCCGCGACACTTACCACTTCCATGGGCTGGAGGCGCTCGCCGTGGGTTTCTAGCTGGCGAGTTGCCCGGAAATCCGATCCGATCCTGGATATGTGATCAAGCTTTCAAAGCTTGATCACATACTCCTTGCGAGTCGTTTCAAGCACTTCCCAGCTTCCCCTGAAGCCCGGCCGCAGCACGAAGCTGTCGCCGGCCTTGACGGTGCGCGCTTCGCCGCCCTCTTCCGCGATCACCGAAACGCCTGAGAGAATGTGGCAGAACTCCCATTCGTCATAGACGATGCGCCATTTGCCGGGGGTCGATTCCCAGATGCCGGCATAGAGGCCGCCGTCGCGCTCCTCGGCGTTCCAGGTGCGGAATTTCGGACCGCCCGAGATCAGGCGATCCGGCGCGGGCGCGCCGGATTCGGGCTCCACGCTTTTGGTGTCGACGGAAAGAAACGCGGTCATATCAGGTCAGACCTTGGCGAGCGCCTGTTCGAGGTCGGCGACGATGTCGGTGACGTCCTCGATACCGATGGACAGTCGCACCGTATCCGGCCCGGCACCGGCCTTGACCTTCTGCTCGTCGGAAAGCTGGCGGTGCGTGGTCGACGCCGGGTGGATGACCAGCGACTTGGTGTCGCCGACATTGGCCAGGTGCGAGAAGAGTTCGAGTGCCTCGACGAACTTGATGCCCGCCTCGTAGCCGCCCTTGAGGCCGAAGGTGAACACGGCGCCGGCGCCTTCAGGCGAGTATTTCTTCTGCAATGCATTGTTCTTGTCGCTGGGCAGGCCGGGATAATTCACCCAGGCGACCTTGGGATGGTTGGACAGCCAGCCGGCGACCGTGATCGCATTGTCGCAGTGCCGCTGCATGCGCAGCGGCAAGGTTTCGAGACCGGTCAGGATGAGGAAAGCGTTGAATGGCGAGATCGCCGGGCCGAGATCGCGCAGGCCGAGCACA
Organism: Mesorhizobium sp. ES1-3; assembly: GCF_020164795.1. NCBI lineage: Bacteria > Pseudomonadati > Pseudomonadota > Alphaproteobacteria > Hyphomicrobiales > Phyllobacteriaceae > Mesorhizobium > Mesorhizobium sp. ES1-3. The sequence continues at coordinate 60,257 of NZ_JAIUGW010000009.1, read as the reverse complement.
CGGGCGGCGATGGCGAAAGCGAAATTGCCGAAGGTTTCGTGCAGCACGAGACCGCCATATTCGGGGCGCGGTTCCGACAGCATCGGGTACTTGTCCGACTTCGACCAGTCGAAGGTGCCGCCATCGACAATGACGCCGCCGATCGAATTTCCATGGCCGCCCATGAACTTTGTCAGCGAATGCACGACAATGTCAGCGCCGTGCTCGATCGGGCGGATGAGGTAGGGCGAGGCCAGCGTGTTGTCGACGATCAATGGAAGGCCATGCTTGCGGGCGATGTCGCCGATCTTCTCGATATCGACGAAGGTGCCGCCCGGATTGGCCAGGCTCTCGATGAAGATCGCCTTGGTCCTGTCGTCGATCTGGTTCTCGAAGGTCGAGAGATCATTGGTGTCGGCCCAGCGTACCTCCCAGCCATAATTCTTGAAGGCATGGCCGAACTGGTTGATCGAACCACCGTAAAGCTTGTTGGCGGCGACGAAATTGTCGCCGGGCTGCATCAGATTGTGGAAGACGATGACCTGCGCGGCATGGCCGGATGCAACCGCAAGCGCAGCCGTGCCACCTTCGAGGGCCGCGACTCGCTCTTCGAGCACTGCCTGGGTCGGGTTCATGATGCGGGTGTAGATGTTGCCGAACGCTTTCAGCCCGAACAGCGAAGCGGCGTGGTCGGCGTCATCGAAGACGAAGGAGGTCGTCTGGTAGATCGGCGTGGCGCGCGCGCCGGTGGCCGGATCGGGCTTGGCGCCGGCATGGACGGCGAGCGTGTTGAAACCGGGTGTACGGGTCACTGAAACCTCCCTTTGAAACTTCTCAAATCAGCCGCGCATTCTTGGCGAAGGCGGCGTGCGAATGCAAAGAAGAAAATTCCGTTCGGCGTTGATCCTTCGATCACACCGTAGGATAATGCGGCATTCCGCGGAATAATTTTGCGCCTCTGCGTTGCGCCTATTTCTGACGCACGCCAAAACTCTGAAAGCCTTGGCGCATCAGCGGCTTCTTGGACGACAGCACCCCGGAATTGACTCCGGTCCAGCCGATCTCGCCGGAGAGCTTGCCATATTCGATCTTGGGGCAGCGGTTCATCACCACCTTGATGCCCGCCGCCTCGGCGCGTGCGGCCGCTTCGTCATGACGCACGCCAAGCTGCATCCAGATGACTTTCGGCAACGGATCAAGTTGCAACACTTCGTCGACGATACCGGGAACCGCCGCGGCATTGCGGAAAATGTCGACCATGTCGATCGGCTCGGGTATGTTGGCCAGCCTGGCATAGGTCATTCGGCCGAGGATTTCCTTGCCGGCCTGGCCGGGATTGATCGGAAACACCGAAAACCCCTTGGCCAGCAGGTATTTCAGCACGAAATAGCTCGGTCTGACGTCATTCGCCGACGCGCCGACCATGGCGATGGTCTTCACCGAATTGAGGATACCGCCGATATAGGCATTGTCGTAGCTGTCGTGATTCATGCCTCGTCCTCATACAACGCCTCGGCGAGAAAACCATCCGGGTCGTTGCTGAAATCGCGCAGCATGCGGAAGTGGTCCGTATCACGAAAGTCGGCGGGCTCGAGCCCGAAGCGGCTGATGCGGAACAGTTGCGCGCCGGGACAGGCCATCAGCAGCGGCGAATGGGTCGCCATGATCACCTGGGCGGTGCCCGATTGGTCCATGCGCCGCAGCATCTTCAGCAGCTCGATCTGGCGCGTCGGTGAAAGCGCGCTTTCGGGCTCGTCGAGAATATAGATGCCTTGCCTGCGGCAGCGCTCCTCGAAGAAGCGGATGAAGCCTTCGCCGTGCGACCAGGACAGGAAATCGGGCGGCGGTGGCTTGAACGGGTCCTCCTGCGCGGCCTGGTCGAGGTAGCGGGCCACCGAGTAGAAGGATTCGGCGCGAAAGAACCAGCCAGCGGTGACTTTTGGCAACCAGTGGCCGCGGAATGTGTTCGCCAGTGCCGCTCCACTCTTGTCGATGGCACTGGAGTGGTCGACCGGTCGATAGCCCTTGCCGCCGCCGGCCTCGTCATAGCCGGCCAGCGCGCCGATTGCCTCGAGCAGCGTGGATTTACCGGTGCCGTTCTCGCCGACGATGATGGTGATGGGCGTGGTGAATTCGAGTTCGAACTCGTGGCCGCGAAACAGCGGCAGGTTCCAGGGATATTTTTCCCAGTCCGCCACGCGCTCGGGGTCGAGCAGGATGCGCTTGAGATACGGTGCCTTGAGCCGTGTCAGCTGCTTGCGATAAGCCATCAATCAGGCAGCGAAATCGTGCCGTCGTCCGCGATCGGGAAGGCCGGATTGTGCGCGACTTCCCAGACATGCCCATCCGCATCGGCGAAATAGCCGTACCAGCCGCCCCAGAAGGCGCGGCCGGCCGGCTTGACGATCCTTCCGCCGGCCTTTTCAGCCGTGGCGAGCACCTCGTCGACTTCGGCATCGGAGCGGGTGTTGTAGGCGAGATAGACGGCCGAAGGCGCCTTGGCGAAGGTGATGCCCGAGTCCTCCTCGGCGCTGGCGCGCGGGAACAGACCGAGGATGGCGCCGCCCATCTGGAAGAAGGCGACACCGTCGGTGATCCCCGCGTGGCGCTTCAGACCCATCGCCTCGTAGAAACGCACGGCGCGATCCAGATCGTCCGTGGCGATGGTGATGATGGAGATGCGGGGTTCCACGATCCTCGTCCTATTCGTCCGTCCATTCCGGCTTGCGCTTGCCGATGAAGGCGCCAATGCCCTCTTCCGCGTCTCGCGCCAGCATGTTCTCGACCATGACGCGGCCGGCATAGGCATAGGCATCCGCCAAACCCATCTCGGCCTGCGCGTAAAAGGCCTCCTTGCCGGTCTTCACCACCAAGGAGGATTTGGAAGCAATCGTTTGCGCGTATTTGGTGACAATCTGATTCAGGTACTCGCGCGGCACGACGCGGTTGACGAGGCCGAATTCCTTCGCCGTTGCCGCGTCGATCGTCTCGCCGGTCAAGAGCATCTCCATTGCCTGCTTGCGCGAGACGTTGCGCGACAGCGCCACCATCGGCGTCGAACAGAACAGGCCGATGTTGACGCCCGGCGTACAGAAGGTCGCCTCATGCGAGGCGATCGCAAGGTCGCAACTGGCGACCAGTTGCAGGCCGGCGGCAGTCGCCAGGCCGTCCACCTCGGCGATGACAGGCAGGGGATGGCGCACGATCGTCTGCATCAGCGTGGCGCAAGCGGCAAACGTCTCTTCGAAGAAGGCCTTGCCGCGATCGGCGTCGGCGCGCCGCGCGGTCATTTCCTTGAGGTCGTGGCCGGCGCAAAACACCTTGCCGGCCGCTGACAGCACGATGACGCGAACGGCTTTGTCGGCCTTGGCGCGGTCGAGTTCCGCCGTCAGCGCCGCCATCACTGCCAGCGACAGGGCGTTGGCGGGCGGATTGGTGAGCGTCAGGCGCAGCACTCCCTTATCCAGCCTTGTCGCAACCGGACCCTCGTCGGCGGCAGCAGGCTTGATGGCAAGGATTTCGGCCATGGCTAGGTCTCCGAGTTTCCGCTGGCAGAGTATCTAATATCGGATCGGGTTTCGTCCAACACCCATCGCTTGCGCCAGGGCGATGTATATGTTGCCAGAAACACCCGGCTGCGCCCATACAGGCTTGGCGCAGAACGAGAGACCGACATGCCCGCCCAGACCAACCTCAAGCCGGTGCTGACCGCAGCGCAGATCAACGTGTTGATGGAGACCGTCTTTCCGCAACTCAATGAGAACTCGGCCGCCTATGAGGCGATCGACGTGTTTCCTGGGGGCTGCATCGTGCGGCTCAATGCCGACGAGCGGCATTTGCGTCCCGGCGGCACAGTGTCGGGCCCTGCCCTGTTCACGCTGGCCGACATCGGCGGCTATGTCTGCGTGCTCAGCCATGCCGGGCCGGATGCGCTCTCGGTCACCACCAACCTCAACATCAACTTCATGCGCAAGGCCGAAACCGGGCCGATCGACGGGTATTGCCGGATCCTGAAGCTCGGAAAGAGCCTGATGGTGTTCGACATCGACATCGTCGCCGGCCGGGATGGACACACGATCGCGCATGCCACGGGCACCTATTCGATCCCGCCGCAGCGCTCTGTCGATGTGGTAAAATAATACCTTTAGACCAACGTATTGTTTCTACAGCATTTTCTGCGCTGCGGGACTTTCCCGCCGCCTTGACGTGGTCACTCCGCTCGCCTATAAGCCCTCACGAAGCAGCGGCCCGCAAAGGCCGCCGTTTTGTTATTGGCAGGGGTCAAGTGTCTTTAGCCAATTCAAGCAACAAGAAACGCCTTCCCCGTGAAGGTCAAAACCGAGAGCAGAAAACATGACAACCTTTTCGCAGAAGCCTGCGGATGTGGTGAAGAAGTGGATCCTGATCGACGCCGAGGGTCTCGTCGTCGGCCGTCTTGCCACTGTCATCGCCAATCATCTTCGCGGCAAGCACAAGCCGACCTTCACCCCGCATGTCGACGACGGCGACAATGTCATCGTCATCAATGCCGACAAGGTGGTGTTCACCGGCAAGAAATTCACCGACAAGGTCTATTACTGGCACACCGGCCACCCCGGCGGCATCAAGGAGCGCACCGCGCGCCAGCTGCTCGAGGGCCGTTTCCCCGAGCGTGTCGTCGAGAAGGCCGTTGAGCGCATGGTTCCGCGTGGTCCGCTCGGCCGTCGCCAGATGAAGAACCTGCGCGTCTATGCAGGCGCAGAGCATCCGCATGTCGCCCAGCAGCCAGAAGTCCTCGACGTGGCCAAGCTGAATTCCAAGAACAAGAAGGTCGCATAAGATGGCTGAGCTTTCCTCGCTCGCAGAACTGGGCGCCGCCACCGGCAACACCAACACGCAGGCCGCGGCGCCCGTCCACGTCCAGAAGCTCGACAAGTCGGGCCGCGCCTATGCCACCGGCAAGCGCAAGAACGCCATCGCGCGCGTCTGGGTGAAGCCGGGTTCCGGCAAGATCATCGTCAACGACAAGGAATTCGCGACCTATTTCGCGCGTCCGGTCCTGCAGATGATCCTCAACCAGCCGATTATCGCCTCCAACCGTTCGGGCCAGTACGACATCGTCGCCACGGTCGTCGGCGGCGGCCTCTCCGGCCAGGCCGGTGCCGTGCGTCACGGCATCTCCAAGGCGCTGACCTACTACGAGCCGGCGCTGCGCGCCGTGCTCAAGAAGGGTGGCTTCCTGACCCGCGACAGCCGCGTCGTCGAGCGCAAGAAGTACGGCAAGGCCAAGGCCCGTCGCTCCTTCCAGTTCTCGAAGCGCTAAGCGTTTCGAACTCCAATATCAAAGGCCGCCTCCGGGCGGCCTTTGCTTTTGGGACAGCGCCCTACCGGGCAACTCTCACGAGAGAGGAGATCGGCAGCCTCTGCCGCCACTCCTAATTGATGCTGGCTGTATGCGCCGGTTCTGTCGGCCGCTTCTCGTCGGCATAAGGCACGCGATAGCCGTTTGCCGCCAGCCAGTCGATCGCCGCCTTAGGTTCGTCGGTCTGGATGATGGTGGCGCCGCGATCGGCCCAGAAACCCCAGGCTTCGCGCGGCAGGCTGGCCTGGACCGCCAGTTCGTCGCCACGGCCGCCGGCGAGGAAGCCGCCCGGCTTGTTGACGATGGCATAGGTGTCCGCCCAGATATGCCAGTCGCCCTTCACCGCCTCGGCGCGCATGCGGGTGCTGAACAGCGGCCCGCCGGTTTCGGTCAGTGTCTCGGCGCCAGCCCGCCAGTTGATCAGCTCGATCGCGCGCGGCGCGAAGGCGTGGTCGACTATCGAGGCGAAGCCGGCATCATGCACCGCGTCATCGGCGATGATCGGCATGAACTGGAAGCCACCGCCTGCCGCGGCCATGGCGGCTTTCACCGTGGTGATCCTGTTCTGGTTCCACAGGTTTTCCTTGACGATGACTTGCTCGGCCATACCGAGGTCGCGCGCCACCGCGATCATGCCCGGGAGGTCGCCGACTTCGAGTTTGTTGTCGAGATTGATGAGGATTCTGTCCCTTGTCGTCATCAGCATCTCGCGCAACGTCGAGACAGGCTCGTTGGTGACGGCATGGGTGTCCTCGATCACCAGCCGGCATCTCTTCAGCTCGGCCAGCGTGTAACTGACGACCTCGCCCTTGCAGGTGGTCGTGCGGTCGAGCCAACTGTCATGCATGACGATGAACGCGCCGTCCTTCGAGCGCCGGATGTCGACCTCGACGATTTCGGCGCCGATCGCGATCGAGCCTTCCACGGCGGCCAGTGAATTTTCCGCATAGAGCGTCTTGCCGGCCTGCATGCTGCCGGCGCGATGGGCAGCCACCATGACATGGTCGCGCCACTGGTTGGCATGTTCGAAACGGTCGAGGATCTGGCTGGCGCGTGTTTCGCCGGCCAAGGCCTGGCCGGAGGCGGCCGCCAGCGCGGTGGAAAGCAGAAGGCTCAGCCAGATCGTCCGCATCGAGAATCGCTCCTTGCCGGATCGAGCCGGGGATAGGCGACATCAGTGACATCCAGGTGAACGAAGCCGGCTAAAGCGCGTCGCGTCGAAACGGATTCAGGCACCCCTAGGGGCGCACTCCAAACCGAGGTCACCTTTGGCCGACATGCATTAGCGGTTGGCCGGCTATGTCGGTCAGATGCGCTTCGATAGTCGGCGGAACCACGCCATTGCCGGCATTTCGACCAGGCGCCATGTGGCCCAAGACACGGCGATGGTGGCGGCGAGCATGACGACGATCGCCACAGTCCCCGTCCAGCCGGCGCCAAAGCCGGTGGCGGGATCGCCACGCAGTACGATGTCGCCAATCAAGCCGAGGCCGAGTTTGCGCTCGACGAGCCCGGCGACATTGATCAGGCGCACCTGGACGAAGATGTGGACCATGTAGATCGAATAGGACAACGCGCCGAGCGTCAGCATGAACGGTGTCCTGAGCAACGCGCTGATCCAGCCGCCTTCATGGGCGAAGAGGAACAGCGCCAGGACGAACACCAGGGGCGCGGCAATGCCGGCGTCGTTGTCGCCCGCCAGCGAGACAAAAAGACCGATGACGGCCACCATGACGATTTCGGCAAGAGTCCAGCTCATCCGCGGGCCGTTTGCGAGCAGAACCTGTCGCGCCCCTGCAATGGAATCATGCTGAAACCAGGCCAACAGGGCGCCGAGCGAGAAGCCGTAGAGGCAGCGGATGAAGCCGAAATCGTAGGACACATCCATATGACGCATGGAGAAGCCGAGCAGGAACAGCGGCGCGGTGACGGCGGCGGCGACAAACCATATCCAGGCGCGCGCGCCGGCGATGAAGACCACGCCGGCAAACAGGAGATAGGCAAAAAACTCAGCCGAAATGCTCCAGCTTGGCGCGTTCCACGTCAACCGATCCTCGAAGCCGACACCTTGCAGCAAAAGGAGATTGGCAGCCAAGCTCTCGACGTCGAAGCCGCCGGTGAAGGGAGCAGCCCCGGTGCCATGCAATTGCGGCAGCACCAGCCGCAACAGCTCGAAGGCGGCAAGGGCGGCAAGCATGACCAGATGCAACGGGTAGATGCGGCCGAAACGGACCAGCGCAAAGCGGGCGACCTCTCCCGGTCGGCCCAGCCGATTGGCATAGCTGGAGGCGATGACGAAGCCGGAAAGGACGAAGAAGAAGTCGACGAAAAGATAGGCCGAACCGATAAAGCTGCTCTGCGAGATCGCCGAGGCGGTCGGAAAATGAAACAGCGCCACCAGCAACGCGCAGATGCCGCGCCACGAATCGAGAACCTGGAAGCGATCGCCGGCGATCGTGCCGGCGTGGGTCGACACCACGGCATCCGACGGATTAAGAAACGCGGTCTGCGTCATGATGATACAAATCCTGTCTTGCCGCGGCACCCGGGCGGCGCCGTTTCGTCTCCCCAGGCCGTGACTGGCATCTTCCATGCCGGTTCTGTAGTTGTTGCACCCCGATGAAAACGAGGACCAGTAATGGCGACCAAGAACATCGACCATGCCTTCACCGCCCGCTCCAAAACGGGTGGCGCCCTTGAGCCGACCTATTCCGGCGCGCTGTCTTTCATGCGGCGCAAATACACCAAGGACGTGAAGGGCGCGGATGCGGTGGTGTGGGGCATTCCCTTCGACGCCGCCGTCACCAACCGGCCGGGCGCCCGGTTTGGACCGCAGGCGATCCGCCGCGCCTCCGCGATCCTCGATAACGACCCGCAATACCCGTTCTCGCGCGATCTGTTCGAGCACCTCGCCGTGGTCGATTACGGCGACTGCCTGCTCGACTCGGGCAACCATCAGAAGACGCCAGGCACGATCGAGCGCGAAGCGGCCAAGATCCTGAGATCGGGCGCCTTCCTGCTGACGCTCGGCGGCGACCATTTCGTCACCTGGCCGCTGCTCAAGGCGCATGCCGCCATCCACGGGCCGCTCGCCTTGGTGCAGTTCGACGCCCACCAGGACACATGGCCCGATGACGGCAAGCGCATCGACCATGGGTCCTTCGTCGGTCGCGCGGTCAAGGAAGGCATCATCGATCCCGACCGCTCGATCCAGATCGGCATTCGCACCCATGCGCCCGACACGTTCGGCATCAAGATCCTGCATGGTCATGAAATCGAGGAAATGCGCGCCTCCGACATCGCCTATGCCATCGTCGATCGCACAGGCGGCAAGAAGACCTATCTGACCTTCGACATCGACTGCCTCGATCCGGCCTATGCACCGGGAACCGGCACGCCGGTTTCGGGCGGCCCATCCTCGGCGAAGATCCTGTCGACGCTGCGTCAGCTCAATCAGGTCGATATTGTCGGCGCCGATGTCGTGGAGGTTGCGCCGGCCTATGATCACGCCGATATAACAGCGATCGCCGGTTCGATGGTGGCCATGCAGTATCTCGGCCTGCTGGCTGAACGAAAGGCGCGGCTCGAGGAGCTGAACAACGGCAACCACAATGGCGCCGCGGTCAATCAGGGCAACGGCATATAGTGTTAAGATATCAGGGAATTTGATCAGGCAATGAAACCGAAAATCTTCATCGACGGCGAACACGGCACCACCGGTCTCCAGATCCGGGCGCTGCTTGCCGAGCGCGGCGATCTGGAGATCATTTCCATTCCGGTCGAGCGCCGCAAGGAAACGGCCGCGCGCGCCGAATTCCTCAACGCCGCCGATATCGCGATCCTGTGCTTGCCCGACGATGCAGCCAAGGAAAGCGTCTCGCTGATCACCAACGACACCACCAAGGTCATCGATGCGTCGACCGCGCATCGCGTGGCCGAAGGCTGGGAATATGGCTTCGCCGAACTGGACAAGGAGCAGGCGAAGAAGATCGCCACGGCCAAGCGCGTCGCCAATCCCGGCTGCTGGCCACAGGGGCCGATCGCGACGCTCAGGCCACTGGTCACTGCAGGCCTGCTGCCGGCCAATTTCCCGATCGCGGTCAACGGCATTACGGGGTATTCGGGCGGCGGGCGCCCGATGATCGAGGACTACGTCGCCAAGGGCGAGGACGCCTCGGAGTTCCTGCCCTATGGCCTGACCCTGCAGCACAAGCACGTGCCGGAATTGAAGGCCTATGCGAAGTTGTCGCATGATCCGATCATGCAGCCGGCGGTGGGCAATTTCGCGCAAGGCATGATCACGGTCGTGCCGTTGCAACTCGCTGGCCTCGACCGCGTACCGACTGGTGCCGAACTTCACGCCGCCATTGCGGACCATTTCGCTGCGATCGAGGGCGGTGTGGTCGAGGTGGCGCCTTACGCGCATCTGGAGCGTGTGCCGGACATCGATCCGGAGATCTACAACGGCACCAACCGCATGAAGGTCTATGTCTTCGCCAATGACAGCAGAGCCCAGGCGCTGCTGCTGGCGGTCTACGACAATCTCGGCAAGGGCGCCTCGGGTGCAGCCGTCCAGAACATGGACCTGATGCTCGGTCTGTGATGGACGCGCCAGCCTTCCCAGCGCGCTGGAGGGTCAGCGAACCCGAACTCATTGCCGAGACCTTTTCGAGCCGCATCTGGAAGGTGCGGCTCGAGGACGGCTCACCGGCGATCGTGAAGGCGCTGAAGCCGTTCGACGACGTTGCCGACGAGTTGCGCGGCGAGCATTTCCTTGCCTGGCGACGCGGCGAAGGCGCGGTGCGGCTTCTCGGCCGCGAGGGGCATTCCATGCTACTCGAATATGGCGGGGACACACTTCTGTCGCAGGTTCTCGACGAGCAAGGCGACGATGCAGCGACCGCCATCGCGGCGGATGTGATGGCGAAATTGTTTTCGCCATCCGAGCACCCCTACCCGCCCGAGCTTCAGCCGCTCAGGGAGCGGTTCGCCAGCCTTTTCAAGAAGGCCGCAACCGATCGCGGCATCGGCGATGACAGCCTCTATGTCGAGGCCGGCGCCATCGCGGATCGATTGCTGGCCAATCCGCATGACATCAGGCCGCTGCATGGCGACCTGCATCACGAAAACATCCTGCGGGGGACCGCGCGGCTGGCTGGTGATCGATCCGAAAGGCGTGCTTGGTGATCCCGGCTTCGACGCCGCCAACATGTTCTACAACCCGCTCGATCGCGACGCACTTTGCCTCGCCCCGGAGCGGATCGCGCATATGGCCGAGGTCTTTGCCCGGGCGCTGGGACAATCACCGGCAGCGATACTGGACCATGCCATCGCCTATGGTTGCCTGTCCGCGGCCTGGCACCATGAGGACGACAATGCGGTCGAGGAGAACCGCGAGCTGTCGATTGCCGCGGCGATCTGGGAAGTGCGGGCGCGTTTGTGATCCCGGGGAAGAGCTGAAGTAACGGCTTGTTCACCATGATCGGCTACAGACCGTGTCCTGTCTCCCTCCTCAAGGATTTGTCATGGTCGGCGCGATCTCGGGTTCCTCTCAGGCAACCCAATATTCCTCGTCCGGTTCCTCGAGCAATGCAGCCCAGGAGGCCGCGCTCGAAAAGCAGATTCAGGACCTGGAAGACCAGGCCAAGGCGATCACGGATGAGATCAAGGCAGCCCAGGTGCGGCAAGATATCGCCACCGCCCAGGCCAAGCTCGACGCATTGAGAGCCGCGGACGCCGACAAGGCTGCCAAGGCCGCTCAGAGCCAGTCGGCGCCATCCGCCGCCGCTTTGCGTCAGGCTGAATTCGATGGCGAGAAGACGACGCAGTCGAACGAATTCTGGATGTGATCGGCCGCACTCAGCGTCCGACGGCAACCTCGTTGGGCAAGGGATAGGCGCCCTTGGTGCCGCGCCAATGCGCGGCGGCAAAGCCCAGCACGACAAGCGCAAACGCCTGATGGGTCAGCGCCATATGCAGGGGCACCTGCATCAGCAGCGTACCGATGCCGATCGAGGCCTGCACCAATACCAGAACGAACAACAGCGTCGCGCGTCGCGCATGCGTCGAGCCGGGCAGCCGCCGACGCGTGGCGATCATGTGCCAGAGCGCGACGGCGAAGACCGTGTAGGCGCCAAGTCGATGGACGAACTGCACCGTTTTCGGGTTCTCGAAGAAGTTGCGCCACGCCGGCTCGAGGATGAGCAGATCGCCGGGGATGATCCTACCGTCCATCAGCGGCCAGGTGTTGTAGCTCATGCCGGCGTCGAGACCGGCGACCAGACCGCCGAGATAGATCTGGATCAGCGCCAGAAGCACGATGAAGCCGGCCAATCTCTGCGTCGAGCGATCGGCCGCGGGTTCGGAATGCGGCGCCAGCCCGCGCGCGACGACCATGGTTGCGGTGAAAATCAGTGCCGCCAGCGTGAGGTGCGTGGCGAGCCTGTACTGGCTCACCGACACGCGGTCGACCAGGCCGGAGGCCACCATCCACCAGCCGATGACGCCCTGCAGGCCGCCGAGAAGCAGAATGCCGACCAGTTTCGGCCCAAGGCCGCGCTCGATGCGGCGCGTCGCCCAGAAGACCAGCAGCGGCAAGGCAAAGACCAGGCCGACGCTGCGCGCCAGCAGGCGATGCGCCCATTCCCACCAGAAGATCGACTTGAACGCCTCGACGCTCATGCCCTTGTTGAGCTCGGTGTATTGCGGGATCTGCTGATAGCGCTGGAATTCCTCCTGCCACTCGGCGTCGTTGAGCGGCGGGATGACGCCATGGATCGGCTGCCATTGGGTGATCGACAGGCCGGATTCGGTCAACCGCGTGGCGCCGCCAACCAGCACCAGCGCGAACAGCACCAGGAGCACGACGTACAGCCAGCCGCGCACGAGGGCCCGGTTGTGCAGATCGCGGTCGCGGGCCTGATAGGGCGCGGCGGCAGTGATGACGGCCATGAATATATCCCGACGGGTTGAATGTCGCGGATTGGTGAACCATCGCACTCCTGCTGGCAAGACCGGGCAGCGCGGCACGCCGTCGCGCCCGATGTCGTGGGTTGCGCGCGTCCCGCGTTCGGCCTAAGCGGTAGCCATCAACGAGACCGTACCATGCCCATTCGCCTGAAAAAGCTGATCGGAATGTTCCTGCTGTTGGCGCTGGTCATCATCTACGCGCTGGTCGCTTCGATCTTCGCGGTCGCCCGGTTGTCGGAATCGGGCGCGCTGGTGCAATTCCTGTTCTTCCTGCTTAGCGGTCTGCTCTGGGTGCTGCCGGCGATGGGCATCATCAAGTGGCTGATGCTGGAGCCACGGGCCAAGCGCTGAAACGCCCCGTCAGCCGTACGTCAGACGGTGACGAGCATCTTGCCGGCATTGGCGAGTGGCGTCGTCACGCCCGACAGCATGGTGCGGATATGGGCGAGGCTCTGGTAGCGGCCATTGACCGAAATGCGCGGCAAGGCATGCAGGAAGCCGGCATGTTCGGCGCGCAGCACGCCGTGGCGGGTGGTCACCGCGGAGGCATAGCCGGCGTCGCGCGCAAAGCCCACTTCGCGGCAGCCAACGGCGCTGGCGTAACCATAGGGATAGGCGAAATGGCGCGGCTCCTCGCCTAGCCCGGTCCGTAGCATGTCCTTGACGGCGCCGATCTCGCGCCGCGCATCGGCCTCGGAAAGCCGCTTCAGATTGCTGTGATTGATGGTATGGGCGCCTATCGTCACCAGCGGGTGCGCGGCGACGGTGCGGATCTCATCCCAGTTCATGAGCGTGCGCAGACGCGGTGCGTCCGCGTCGACGCCGTTCGAAGCGGCCAGATCGCGCAGCACGGTCCGCAGGTCTTGCTCGCGGACCTCGGTGGTGAAATAGGCGTGCAGGCGGGCGATGGCCTGATGTTTCCTTGTGGGGGTCGCGCAATCGATCACCGTCGGGCCGCTCGATGCCGCCAGGGTCAGCTGATCGCAGGCATTGACGATGTCCTCGACCACATCCCACCAAAGGTGGGCGGTACCATCGATCAGCCCGGGAGCGACATAGATGGTGAGCGGCGCGCCATGCTTCTCCAGCACCGGCAGAGCCTCCGTCATGTTGTCGCGATAGGCATCGTCGGCGGTGATGGTGGCGAACCGGCCGCCCTTGCCACCTGCCTTGATGCGCTCCACGGCTTCGTCCATCGAGACGAAGGCATAACCGTCCGCTCTCATGTCGACGATCACGGCATCGAGGAAACTGGGCGCGATGTTGAGGTGCCGGTTGACGCTGTCGGGCTTTTCAGGTGTCGCCGTCACACGGTGCAGCATCAGGATGGCGCCGATGCCGCCGACAAAGGGCCTGGCCAGCGGTGCGAGGCCGGTATAGCGGGCGACGTTGAGCGCCAGTTTCCGGATTGCCTCCCCACCGTCGATCATTCATTCACCTTTTGCGCCTAGGTTATCCAAGCACGGAATACGCCCGAGCGCCCCCCAAATCGGGATCAGTACGCCCTAAGGATTGAGGTATGGTTGACGCAACCGCGTCATTTGATGGCAAGCGGCTCGCGGAGGCTTCGCCACGCGCACTGCCTGGGAATGCCGCGGGGCTGTCGGTTTCCGTTGCCGCCGCCGAAGGGCTCGCGGCATATGCGGCGTTCTGCAGTTCGGCGCTCTGTGCGCCGGCGCAAAGTGCGGCATGGATCTTGAACTGGGCCGCCGAGGTCAAGCCCGATCTGCTCATTGCCACACTTGAACTGGAGGGCAAGCCGGCCTTCGCACTGGCGTTGGAGGTGGTCAGGCGCGGCCCGTTCCGGGTCGCCCAGTTCATGGGCGGCCGCCACGCCAATGGAAATTTCTGCGCCGCCGAACCGCAGCGGCTTGCCAGCGGCGACCTCACAGCCATCCGGTCGATGCTCGCGGCGATCGCCAGATCCCGGCCCGATATCGATCTCATCGCGCTGGAAAGATTGCTGCCCCATCTCGACGGCATCGCCAATCCGCTGGCATCGCTTGATCATTTCGCCAGTCCCAATCTTTCGCTGGCCGTCGACCTCAGCGGCGGGTTCGATGCGCTGCTGCTGCGTGCCAGCGGCAAGCGCAAACGCAAGAAGCATCGTTCGCAGACGCGCAAGTTCGATGCCGTCGGCAGCCACCGGCGCATCGAGGCGCGTAGCGCCGACGAGGTGGAGAGGCTGCTCGATGCGTTCTTCGAGATGAAGGAACAGCGCTTCCGCAAGATGGGCATTGCCAACGTCTTCGGTGACGGCCGGACACGCGCCTTCTTCCGAGGGCTGTTCACGCAAGCAGTCGCCGAGGACAAGCCTTGCTTCGTGCTGCACGGGCTGGAGGTCGCCGGCAAGCTGCGCGCCGTCACCGGATCGAGCCGCTCGGGCAGCCGCCTGATCTGCGAGTTCGGAGCGATCGCCGAGGACGATCTCGCCAACACCAGCCCGGGCGACTTCCTGTTCTTCGACAACATCCAGAATGCCTGCCAGAGCGGGTTCGCGGTTTATGATTTCTCCGTCGGAGACGAAGCCTACAAGCGGCTATGGTGCGATATCGAAACGCAGCATTTCGACGTCCTGGTCCCGCTGACGCTCAAGGGCCGTGGGCTGGCACAGGTACTTCGCCAGGGCGCGGGGCTGAAGGCCTTGGTCAAGAACAACCCGACGATCTGGAAGCTCGCCAAGATGCTGCGCCGCAAGGCAGCCGGACAGACAGCCCCCCTGCCCACGGAAGACGAAAACTAGCCGTCAGAAATTGAGAGCCTCGCGGAGCGCCGGACCTGCCCTGACGCGCAGATCGAGATCCGCCTCGATGTGGTCGATATGGTGCAGCATCAAGCGGCTCACCAGCCCGGAATCGCGGCTCTCCAGCGCACCGACGATAGCCGTGTGCTCACCGTGGCCGCAGGCCGACACGCCGGACCGTCCGTAAAGTGCAATGACAAGCGAGGAGCGCGCAACCAGTTCCTCCATGAAGCGCTGCAGGATGGCATTGCCCGCGACCGAAGCGAGCAGCAGATGGAAATCGCCGGACGCCTTGATTTCAGAACGCCGCGCCGTCGGACCGCGCTCGGCGATGAAGCGGCCCTCCTCGTCGAGTTGCGCCCTGAAGGCGACAATGTCGGCTGCTGTGACCCGTTCGCAGGCGGCAGTGGCAATGCCCGGCTCGATCAGCCGGCGCGAGGCGAACACCTGGCGCGCTTCCTCGGGTGATGGATTGGCGACGAAGGCACCGCGATTGCGCTCGGTGCGCACCAGCCCTTCGAAGGACAGCATCTGCAGCGCCGCGCGCGCGACGGTGCGAGACACGTCGAACAGCGTGCCGACCTCGCCTTCCGAGAGCTTGGTGCCCGGCGCAAGCCTCCGGTCGACAATGGCGTCGCGCAGATTGTCGCGGATCGCCTGGGCGCGATCCTGATTGGCGCTATCGGCGGCGGAATGGATCTGATCGGTGATGTTCATGGCGATGAGGTTCCCGCCCTCTTCTAGCGCGACTCGTCGTCTGTTCACGAGAGGCAAAGTGAACACGAAGTCGAAAAAGATTGCATACGATTTTTGTGCAAATTGCGCTCAATAGCCCATAATTTGTGCAACGCACAAAGCAGCCTCGGAGACGGGCAGCGACAAGAATCCTGATCTTTCAGACAATTCAAGCGCTTGGCCGGTCATCCCCGGATTGGCACGCCTGATGCTTTGTTTAGTGCGACCAAACGGGGAAGCCTGAATGTCCAAAGCAGCAGAGATCGACATCGTGTCCGTTTCGAAAGTCTATGGAACGACGACCGCCGTCGAGGACATCAGCCTGAAGATACCGGCAGGCACCTATTGCTGCCTGCTCGGCCCCTCCGGCTGCGGCAAGACCTCGACGTTGCGCATGATCGCTGGTCACGAAAGCATCTCGTCCGGTGACGTTCGCCTCGGCAACACCGTCGTCACCGACCTGCCGCCGGCCAAACGCGGCACGGCAATGATGTTCCAGTCCTATGCGCTGTTCCCGCATCTCGACCTCATCGACAATGTCGCCTTCAGCCTGAAGATGAAGGGCGTCGACAAGGAGCAGCGCCGCGCCAAGGCGCTCGACATGCTGAAGCTGATGCAGATGGAAGCCTATGCGACGCGCCGGCACGCGCAGCTTTCCGGCGGCCAGCAGCAGCGCGTGGCGCTGGCGCGAGCGCTGATCACCGATCCGGAAGCGCTGCTGCTTGACGAGCCGCTGTCGGCGCTCGACCCGTTCCTGAAGATCCGCATGCGCGCCGAACTGAAAAAACTGCAGGCTTCGCTCGGCATCACCTTCGTCCACGTCACCCACAGCCAGGAGGAGGCCATGGCCTTGGCGGACCTGATCGTGGTGATGAATGACGGCCGCATCGAACAGGCGGCACCTCCGCGCGAGGTGTTCGAACGGCCGGCCACGGCCTTCGTCGCGCGCTTCATGGGTGACCACAATGTCATCTCCGGCCGGGTCACCGGCGCACGTGATGGCATGGTCGTCTTCGACGTCGTTGGCGGCGGCTCGCTCGCCGCCCGCGGGCAGGGCCGGGAGCCGGGTGCGCCGATCGACATCGCCATCCGTACGGACCATGTGCGCATTGGCGACGCGCCCGCGCCCGGCCTCGGCTTCACCGGCATTGTCTCCAACATCGAATACCGCGGCGCCACGGTGAAACTGTCGGTCACCGGCGCCGGCATAGACGACTTCACCGTGATTGTCGACGATTCCGACTTCTTCGCCCGGCCCGTCGCCATTGGCGACGCCGTTCCGCTCGCCTGGGATTCGCAGGATGCGATCATCCTCGGCCATCTTCATTCATGAATTCAACGAAGCAAAACAAGACAGGGGAATACGCATGACAAACACATCGAAAACCAAGACAGGCATTTCGCGCCGCTCGCTGCTCAAGACAGGTGCCGCCGCCGTCGGCTTTGCCGCCGGCTCGGGCGTCATAACGGGCTTTCCGACCATCTGGGCGCAGTCCAACATCACGCTGCGCCAGTTCGGCACCGGCGTGTCGAATCTCAACGCCATCGCCGACAGGTGCAAGGCCGATCTCGGCATCACCCTGGAGATGACGGCAACCGATTCCGACGCCGCCGCCCAGCGCGCCGTGACGCAGCCAGACAGTTACGATATCGCCGACATCGAATACTGGATATGCAAGAAGGTATTCCCCACCGGCGTGCTGCAGCCGATGGATGTCAGCAAGCTGAAATATTACGACGAACTGGTGCCGCTGTTCAAAACCGGCAAGCTCACACCCGACAGCGTGATTGCCCAGGGGACCGCGCCGCACACCGTTGGCTACGTCGAGGCGCAGGATAGCAAGACCTTCGCCAAGGCACCGACCAACTGGTTCACCATGGTGCCGACCATCTACAACGCCGACACGCTTGGCATCCGCCCCGACCTCGTCGGCCGTGACATCACCACCTGGGCCGACATCATGGACCCGGCCTTCAAGGGCAAGACCGCGATCCTCAACATCCCGTCCATCGGCATCATGGACGCGGCGATGATCATGGAAGCGACCGGCAACATCAAATATGCCGACAAGGGTAACATGACCAAGGACGAGATCGACAAGACGATCGACTTCCTGATCAAGGCCAAGCAAGCCGGCCAGTTCCGCGCCTTCTGGAAATCCTTCGACGAGAGCGTCAACCTGATGGCATCGGGCGAAGTCGTCATCCAGTCGATGTGGTCGCCGGCCGTCGCCGCCGTGCGCTCCAAGGGCATCGCCTGCCGCTTCCAGCCGCTCAAGGAAGGCTACCGCTCATGGGGCGGCGGTCTTGGCCTCGCGGCCCATCTCAAGGGCGCCGAGCTCGACGCGGCTTATGAATACATCAACTGGTACACGTCGGGCTGGGTCGGCGGATACCTCAACCGCCAAGGCTACTATTCGGCCAACATGGTCTCGGCCAAGAAGTTCATGTCCGACGACGAGTGGGGCTACTGGATCGAGGGCAAGCCGGCCAAGGGCGAGATCAAGGCGCCGGACGGCACCGTCATGGAGAAGGCCGGCGCCGTACGCGACGGCGGCTCCTTCGAAGAGCGCATGGGCAAGGTCGCCTGCTGGAATTCGGTCATGGACGAGGACCGCTACATGGTGAAGCGCTGGAACGAGTTCATCGCGGCGTAAGTGAAACAACAAGCACCTCCTCTGCCCCTTCTCCCCTTGCGGGAGAAGGGAAAGCGGCTCAGGCCGCGTCGCCAAGAACCGAGAGCATTGATGACAGTCGCGCTCGAACGCCCCGCAATCGCCGCCGCGAAACCAGCCCGACGACGACGCTTGTCAATCGGCGTCGTCACGCCCTATCTCCAGTCGGCGCCTCTGGCGCTGATCCTCGGCTCGTTCCTGCTCCTGCCCATCATCATGATCGTCGTCGTGTCCTTCTGGGACTACGACTTCGCCTCCATGTATCCGGACTTCCTGACCACGAACTATTCCGATGTGCTGGGCTCGTGGGTCACGTGGAAAACTTATCTCAACACCATCAAATTCGCTGTTGTCGTCTGGGCGCTGACCTTGTTCATCGGCTTCTGGGTTGCCTATTTCCTCGCCTTCCATATCCGCACCACGGCCATGCAGATGGTGCTGTTCCTGGTCTGCACCGTGCCGTTCCTGACCTCCAACATCATCCGCATGATCTCGTGGATCCCGGTGCTCGGCCGCAACGGGCTGATCAATTCGACCCTGGTGCATCTGGGCCTGGTGCCCAAACCCATCGAATGGCTGCTCTACTCTGAATTCGCGGTCGTGTTGGCCATGGTACATCTCTACACGCTGTTCATGGTGACGCCGATCTTCAACACGCTGATGCGCATCGACCGCTCGCTGGTCGAGGCCGCGCGGGATGCTGGCGCGTCCGGCTGGCAAGTGTTGTGGAACGTCATCATCCCGCTGGCCAAGCCCGGCATGGCGATCGGCACCATCTTCGTGGTCACGCTGGTAATGGCCGATTTCTCCACCGTGCAGGTGATGTCGGGCGGCCAGAGCGCATCCGTCGCGCTCATGATGAAGAACCAGATGTCGCTGCTGCAATATCCGGCGGCCGCCGCAAACGCCGTAGTGCTTTTGGTGCTCGTGCTCCTGATGGTCGCCGGCATCCTGCGCATCGTCGACATCCGGAGGGAACTGTGACGTGAGCCACGAAAAACGCACCCTCGAATTCTACGCGCTGGCGGTGTTCTTCGCGCTGTTCGTACTGTTCCTCTATGGGCCGCTGTCGGCGATCCTGATCCTCTCCTTCCAGGGCGAGACCGGCGGCCTCACCTTCCCGCTCAACGGCGTGTCGCTGCATTGGTTCGCCAATCTGTTCGAGCGCCAGGCGGTCGGCGATTTCGGCGGCAGCTTCAGGCGCTCGCTGGTTCTCGGCCTCATGGTGATGATCGTCACCGTCGTCGTCTCGCTGCTGGCCGGGCTGGCCTTCCGCCAGAAATTTCGCGGTGCCACCGCCTTGTTCTACTTGGCGGTCGCCAGCCTCGTCGTACCCTCGATCATCATTTCGCTGGGCATCGGCGTCGTCTTCCAGCAGGTCGGCTTCCGTCCGGCCTGGTATACGTCGGCCTTCGGCGCGCATCTGACCTGGACCTTGCCGTTTGGCGTGCTCATCATGTTCGCCGTCTTCAACCGCTTCTCGCCTGCCTATGAGGAAGCCGCGCGCGACCTTGGCGCCTCATCCTGGCAGACCTTCGCCCATGTCGTGCTGCCGATGATCGCGCCAAGCCTGATCGGCGTCGGCCTGTTCGGCTTCACGCTATCCTATGATGAGTTCGCCCGCACACTGATGACCTCGGGAACCTTCAACACTCTGCCGCTCGAGATCTACGGCATGACCACCAATGTCACCACGCCGGTGCTCTACGCGCTGGGCACGGTGACCACCGTGTTTTCCTTCCTAGTGATCCTGGCGACGCTAGGCGCCATCCTCTATGTCGGCCGCCGCCGGACCAGAGCGTGACAGTGCAGATACTGGTGGTAAATCCCAACACGACGGCGAGCATGACCGAGACGATCGCGGCAGCCGCGCGCAGCGTCGCCGGTGCCTGGACCGAAATCGTCGCCGTCACCTCGTCCATGGGACCGGCCTCGATCGAGGGTTATTATGACGAGGCACTGGCCGTGCCCGGCCTGCTCACGGAGATCGCCGCCGGCGAACGTGCCGGGGCGCAGGCCGCGATCATCGCCTGCTTCGACGACACCGGCCTCGATGCCGCCAGAGCCATGGCCGCCATTCCCGTCATCGGCATCTGCGAGGCAGCACTCAGCACGGCCTGCTTCATTGCCCAGCGGTTCACTGTCGTAACCACCACCGAACGCTCGCGTGTTCCGGTCGAGGGGCTGGTGCAACGCTACGGCATGTCCGCTCGGGCGCGCGTGCGGGCCGCCGAGATTCCGGTACTGGCACTTGAGGACCCGGCTTCAGGAGCGGTTGGCAAGCTCCGCGACGAGATCGCCCGGGCCGTGGAGGAGGATCGCGCCGAGGCCATCGTGCTTGGCTGCGCCGGCATGGCGGATCTTGCCCACAGGTTGCAGAGCGAGTTCGGTCTGCCTGTCGTTGACGGCGTCGGAGCCGCTTTGAAGCAAGCCGAGGCCCTGGTGGCTCTTGGCCTCTCGACATCGAAGCGCGGTGCTTATGCGAACCCGCTCGCCAAGCCCTATCGTGGTATGCTGAAATCGTTCTCCCCAGGAGCAGTCGCTGCTGAGTAAGCACCATGAAACCGATCATCCGCACGCTGTCGCTGGGAGAATTGGCCGATCTCGTCGACTGGGCGGCCGCGGAGGGTTGGAACCCCGGCCTTGACGATGCGGCGATGTTTCAGGCAGCGGATCCCAGGGGTTTCATCGGTGCCTTTGCCGGCAGCGAAATGGTTGCCGGGATATCAGCGGTGGCCTATGGGCACGATTTTGGTTTCATAGGCCTCTACATCTGCCGGCCGGACATGCGCGGCAAGGGCTATGGCAAGGCGGTATGGACCGCGGGCATGACAAGGCTGGCCGGGCGCACCATCGGCCTCGATGGCGTCGAAGAGCAACAGGCCAATTACGAGAGCAAAGGGTTCAGGCCGCTCTACGAGACCATTCGTTACAGCGGGCGCCCTACAACCTTGACCATCGGCGCCGAACGGCCTCGCACGGTGACCGCGCAATTGGTGCCAGACATCATCAGGTATGACGCACTCTGCTTTCCCGCGTCCCGCCATTCCTTCCTGCAGCGATGGCTTCAGCCGCCGCATCGCGCGCTGGCAGCAATCACGCCGCGGGGGACGGCCGGTTACGCGGTAGCGCGATCCTGCCGCAGCGGCTTCAAGATCGGCCCGCTCTTCGCCGACGATACACGGACCGCACTGGATTTGCTCGAAGACCTGGCGACCGCCTGCGAAGGAGGCGACCTTCACGTCGACGTTCCGGCCAGCAAGGTGGATTTCATCGCCGCGCTCGTGGCGGCAGGCTTCTCACCGACCTTCACCACCACGCGCATGTACAAAGGCCCGCCGCCGAGGCTCGACGCCAACAGGATATTCGGCGTGACGACGCTGGAGTTGGGATAGGCCTGACGTGCCTTCGAGTGGCAGCTCTTTCAGGCTGCTGAGCGCCGCCCCGGCACCGGGTTGCCTGGCGGCTCGTGGCCGAGCGGCGTCACCAGCGTCAGGTCGGGATAGCCGCTCTCGATCAACTTGACCGCGGCCTGCGTCACCTCGTCGTCGGCCTCCAGCATGGACAAGAATACCTCGGTGGCCTCGCCGCCCAGGCGGCTGATGCCTTGTGCGTCGGCCGGGCCGCATTCGACCACCACCAGGTCATAGGCTGTTGTCAGCGACTGCATGATGATCGGCAGCCTATCGGCGGCGCGCATGGCACGGACCGGATCGGCGGTGCCTACCGGGATGACATGGCAGTCGGAATAGAGGTCAGCATGGATCACGTCGCTGAACTGCGCCTGCGACGCCAGCAGATTGGTGATGCCGGGGAAAAGCCCGCTGTCCAGCATCGGCCGCGAAGCAGCACCGGAGGCAGTGAGGTCGAGCAGCAGGACGCGCAGACCGGCGTCGGAAACCTCGCGCGCCACCAGGATCGCCGACGCCGCCGCCTCGTCGCCCTCGGGGGAAACGAATATGGCGCGCGCGGCCCCGCTGGCGATCAGCTTCTCGGCAGCCTTCTCGACGTCGATCTCGCCGAGCACGGAACGCGGCCGACGAACCTCCACGACGGGCTCCGGCGGCTCAGCCATGGGCTCAGGCTCGGCAACGGGTTCAGATTTGGCCAAGGATTCAGGCTCGGCGACAGGCTTCGCTTTGGCGACAGGCTCGACCTCGGCGGCAGGCCGCGGCTGCGTCGGTGCAGGCGCTTCGGGCCATGACGGCTCGGCGGCGCGATTGGCGAACTCGTTGGCGACTGCCGGCTCCGAGCGGGTGGATGGCTCCTGATAAGCGGCTGGCGGCATCGCCACCTCGTCGATCGGTTCAAACCGCGCTCCGCTGGCCGGGCGCATGGCGCGGCCCGAGAAGAGCTCCCGAAGCAGCGTGAACACCGCCGCCAGCAGAAGGGAAGCCGCGGCGGCAGCACCGACGATCGGCCCGATCTTGGGGAAGTACGGCTCGGAGGGAACGGAAGCCGGCGAGGCGATGCGAGCGTCGACCGGAACATAGTTGCGATCCTGACGCGACGCCGCCTCGCGATAATTGGTCAGGTAAAGTTCGAGCTGCTGGCGCTTGGCGGCGGCATCGCGCTGCAGCGCGTCGAGCCCGACCTGCTGCTCGCCGGCCTGCGCCGAAGCAGCCTTGAGCGTGTTGACGTCGGCGACAAGCTGGCTTTCGCGCGCCTTGGCGGCATCGGCCTGCATCGCCAGCCCCTTCATGATCTTCTGGGCTTCGCTGCGAATCTGCGCATCGAGATCGGCCAGTTGCGATTTGGCGGCGCGAATACGCGGATGATTGTCGAGCAGCGTCGTCGACAGATCGGCGATGTTGGCACGCAGTTCGACCTGCCGCTCCCGCAAACGCTGGATCAGATCGGAAGACAGCACTTCCGGCAGCGAATCCAGCGATCCGCCATTCTGCAGTGCCTTGCGCACGCTCTCGGCCGTGCCTTCGGCCGCGGCGCGGTTGGCCCGCACCCGCGACAACTCGGTCGACAACTCGGCCAATTGCTGGGTGGCCAGGGTGGAATTGTTACCGCCCATCAGAAGGTCCGACTGGGCGCGGTAAGCCGCGACCTTGGCTTCGGCATCCCTGACCTGCTTGGACAGGTCGGCGATCTCGGGCGCCAGGAAGTCCGCGGCGGCGGTGTTCGATTCGCTCTTGGCCGCGCCTTGCCCAGCTATGTAAGCGGCGGCAATGGCATCGGGGATGGAGGCGGCAAGCTTGGGATCTTCCGAAGAGAACTCGATGGCAATGATGCGAGTCTTTTCAACGCCGTAGACGTTGAGCTTCTCGCGCATCTTCTTCAGCACGCGCTCGTCGGTGGGAACGTCCATCGGATCGCTTTTCAATCCAAGCAGGATCAGACCGCGGCTCAGGGACGACATGTTGATCGTTTCGTCGAACTCAGGCAGTCGTGACAGGCCGAGTTTCTGCGCCACCTGTTTGAGGATTTCGTTGGACGAAATTATCTGGACCTGGGTAGCAACGCCCTGCTCGTCGAGGATCGGCTTGTCGCCGTCATTGTTGCTGCCGGCCGGACGGGTGTAGACGGATTCACGTGGAGCGATCTCCACCTGCGTCTCGGCCTTGTAATACCGGGTCGCGAACGACGCGGCCGCGAAGGCAAGTCCCGTCACGACGAGAACGAAGACCAGAATCCGCAGCCAGTTCCGCCCCAGGCTGGCAAAGAGCTGCCTGAGATCAACATCGACGTCTGCGGCCGCGGATTGAACGGACATGCATCCCTACTCCGAAACTGGGTCGGGACGCACCGTAAACAACTATGGTAACTCAGCCGTTAAGATCACGGTAAGCTTCCATTAGGGTTTACTGCGGGCAACAGCAAAAAATCGATAAAATCGCAAAACCTTGTCTGCTGATCGCTATTGGCGGGGCTCCTTTACCGGCCATTAACCCTAACAGGATGATAACGGGCGCGATCCCAGATGTTTGCTGCGACGCCGCAGCGGCCAGTCGAAGGTACCTGTCCGATCATGAAAAGCACTGCTTCCCTCTTTCGCGCACTGCTTGCCGTGTCGATGCTCGCGGGCTGCTCCAGCTACCGGCCGACGCCGGCCGCCTTTCACGAGGTCCTCAACCAGCCCTATCGTCTCGGCGCCGGCGACCGTGTCCGCGTCACCGTGTTCGAGCAGGACGGCCTGACCAATAGCTACAGCGTCGACCAGTCCGGCTACATCTCCTTCCCGCTCGTCGGCGCCATACCGGCACGTGGCCACACCGCGCAGCAGATGGAGAAAGAGATCGCCGACAAACTGCGGCAAGGCTATTTGCGCGACCCCGACGTCTCGGTCGAGATCGATCGTTACCGACCGATCTTCGTCATGGGCGAAGTGGGCGCCGCCGGCCAGTATTCCTACGTGCCCGGCCTGACCGTGCAGAAGGCCATCGCCATCGCCGGGGGCTTCACGCCACGCGCCAACCAGGAGAGCGTCGACATCACCCGCGACATCAACGGCAAGGTGATAACCGGCCGCGTGGTCACCTCCGATCCGCTGCTGCCGGGAGATACCGTCTACGTCCGCGAACGCCTGTTCTGAACAGACACCTCGTGGCGGGCAAGCTCAGGATCGTCCACTGCTTTCGCTCACCCGTCGGAGGAATTTTCCGGCACGTGCGCGACCTGACGGAAGCGCAGGTCGCCGCCGGCCACATGGTCGGCATCGTTTGCGACTCGACCACAGGCGGCGAATTCGAGGAGCGTCTGTTCGAGCAGATGAAGGACATGCTGGCGCTCGGCATCCATCGCACGCCAATGCAGCGCCATGTCGGCGCGGGCGACCTGACTTCGGCCCGGCAAACCTACAGGATCATCAAGGAATTGCGGCCGGACGTGCTGCACGGGCACGGTGCCAAGGGTGGCGCCTATGCCCGTCTGTTCGGCTCATTGTTGCGGGTATCAAGGTCTCGCGTAGCCCGCCTTTATTCGCCGCATGGCGGCTCTCTCCACTATGACGAGAATACAGCCACCGGAAAGCTGTTCTTCGCGCTCGAGTATCTCATGGCACGCTTCACCGATAGCCTGCTGTTCGTGTCCGACTACGAGCGGCGGACCTATCGCAGGAAGGTGGGCGAGCCGCCGATCCCGAACACGCTGGTCTACAATGGCCTTCGCGCCACCGAATTCGAGCCGGTGACCGCCAGGGCCGATGCGGCCGATTTTCTCTATATCGGCATGATGCGTGACCTCAAGGGTCCCGACATCTTCATCGATGCCCTGGCCGCCGCCGCGCCCCGGCTCGGGCGGGCGCCGAATGCGGTGATGGTCGGCGACGGCGATGACCTGCCCCGCTACCACGCGCAAGTGAAGCGCCTGGGGCTTGAAGGCAATGTCCGCTTCCTGCCGCCTATGCCGGCCCGGGAGGCCTTCGTGCTGGCGGCGCTCGTCGTCGTTCCCTCGCGCGCCGAAGCGATGCCCTATACCGTGCTGGAGGCACTTGCCGCGGCAAGACCAATGATCGCAACCTCGGTCGGCGGCATACCGGAGATTTTCGGTTCGGGCTCCCCTGCCCTGATCCGGCCGGATCCGACTGAGCTCGCCGAGAAGATGAGCCAGGCGCTGGGCGACCTTGCCGCCTATCGCAAACTCATGCCCGATGACTCCACGCTCAGGGCGCGCTTCGGCGCCGACGTCATGGCCGCCGAAATCGAGAAGGCCTACTTCGCCGCACTCGAAAAGTAGTTCAGGCTCTTCCAAAGCCACAGGTTGTTTCAAGGGTTTCTTAGCTCTCTTTTGCTAATCACCCTGGGAAAGCTTGCGGACAGTTCCATGAACGAAATCGACCCCGCGAACCGCTTTTCATCAGAAGCGGTGCGTCAATTCGACGGCCCTGCCGACGGCGACAAGCCCGGCGGCATGAACGACGTTGCCCGGCAGGTCGCGTCGCAATACCGGCGCGATACGATGTCGCCGATCATGGTCAGCGGCGTGCTGCGCATGGTCGAATTCGCGGTGCTGCTGGTCTCGGGGCTCTGCGTCTATTTCTACTACGTCGGATTCTTCAATTACCTCGCCTGGCAATATCCGCTGACGATCGCCGCCGCGTCGTTCCTCGCCGTGGTGCTGCTCGATGTCACCGATTGCTACCAGGTCGTGTCCCTGATGCGGCCGATCGCCAATTTTGGGCGCATCCTGTTGGTCTGGGCCGGGACCTTCGCCATGATGGCGTTGACGGCGTTCACCATGAAGATGTCGCAAGACTATTCGCGCCTGCTGTTCGGCACCTGGTTCGTCGTTGCCTTCGTCTGCCTTTTCGGTCTCAGGCTGGTGATGTCGAAGCTGATCCGGCGCTGGGCGCGCGATGGCAGCATGGAACGGCGCGCGGTCATCGTTGGCGGCGGCAAGGCGGCGGAAGTGCTCATCCGCTCGGTGGAAAAGCAGCCTTACAACGACATCCGCATCTGCGGCATCTTCGATGATCGCAACGACAAGCGTTCGCCAGCCCTCGTCGCCGGCTATCCCAAGCTCGGCACCATTTCGGAACTGATCGAATTCGCCCGCATCGCCCGCATCGACATGCTGATCGTGTCGTTGCCGCTGACCGCCGAATCGCGCGTGCTGCAATTGCTGAAGAAACTGTGGGTGCTGCCGGTCGACATCCGGCTGTCGGCGCATTCCAATGCGCTGCAGTTCCGTCCGCGCGCCTATTCCTACATCGGCTCGGTGCCGATGCTCGACATCTTCGACAAGCCGATCAACGACTGGGACTCGGTCGCCAAACGCGCCTTCGACATCATCTTCAGTCTCGTCGGCATCGTCGTCTTCTTGCCGGTGATGCTTGGTACGGCAATCGCCATCAAGCTCGACAGCAAGGGGCCGGTTCTGTTCAAGCAGAAGCGGCACGGCTTCAACAACGAGGTGATCGAAGTCTACAAGTTCCGTTCCATGTACACCGACAGGTCGGACCCGACCGCCAAGCAGACCGTGACCAAGAACGATCCGCGCGTCACCCGTGTCGGCCGCTTCATCCGCAAGACCTCGATCGACGAACTGCCGCAGTTCTTCAACTCGCTGCTCGGCTCGCTGTCGCTCATCGGTCCGCGCCCGCACGCCATTGCCGCGCAGTCGCACAACCTGCTCTACAACGAGGTGGTCGATGGCTATTTCGCGCGCCACAAGGTCAAGCCAGGGGTTACCGGCTGGGCACAGATCAATGGTTGGCGCGGCGAAATGGACACCAACGAGAAGATCCGCATGCGGACCGAATACGACCTCTATTACATCGAGAACTGGTCGCTGCTGTTCGATCTGCGGATCCTGTTCCTGACGCCGATCCGCCTGCTCAATACGGAAAACGCCTATTGAGCGCGATCAGCCATGATCTGCCGCGCGCGGCGGTCAACGCCAAGCTGATCACGCTGATCTCCTCGAGCGCGGTCGTGCTCGGCATTCTTCTGTCGGGGTTCGTCATCAGCGAGCCGGCGCCTTACGAAATCTACATGGCCGGGCTGATCGCCATCTGGGCTCTGTTCGGCCTGAGGATTTCGCGCGCGGCCATGCCGCTGCTGGTGCTGCTTGTGACGATGAATATCGGCGGCATGATCTCCATGACGCAGATGGCGAACCTCGCCAACACGCCGCTCTATCTCGCCGTGTCGCTGTTCCTCGCCTTCAGCGCCGTCTTCTTCGCATCGGTCACCGCCACGCAGCCGAATCTCTACCGGCTGATCTTCAATGCCTATGTCGTCTCGGCGGTGGCGACGTCGCTGCTTGGCATAGCGGGCTATTTCCATGCTTTCCTGGGCGCGGAAATGTTCACCAAATACGACCGCGCCGCCGGCGCCTTCCAGGACCCGAACGTGTTCGGGCCGTTCCTGGTGCTGCCCGGCATCTACCTGCTCTATCTGCTGCTGACCGGACCGGTCACGCGCATGCCGCTGCTGGCTATGCCGCTGCTGGTCATCAGCGCCGGCATCTTTTTCTCCTTCTCGCGCGGCGCCTGGGGCATGTTCGCGTTTTCGGCCGTCCTGCTCACCGGCTGCCTGTTCCTGCAGAGCGCCAGCGGCATGTTCCGACTGCGCGTGGTGATCATGACCATCGCCGCGCTATCGCTGCTGGCCATCGCCATCATCGTCATATTGCAGTTGCCTGGCGTGGCGGAGATGTTCTCCAACCGCGCCCATCTCGAACAGAGCTACGACACCGCCCGCCTCGGCCGCTTCGCCCGCTACACGATCGGTTTCCAGATGGCGATGGAGCATCCGTTCGGCATCGGGCCGCTGGTCTTCGGCACGATCTACGGCGAGGACACGCACGACATCTGGCTGAAGATGCTGATGGACTATGGCTGGCTCGGCTTCGTCTCGTTCCTGACGCTGATCGTCTGGACGATATCGGCGGGGTTCCGCATCCTGCTGCGCGACCGGCCCTGGCAGCCCTACCTCCTGTGCGCCTACGTCGCCTTCATCGGCAATATCGGGCTCGGCACCTTCATCGACATCGACCACTGGCGCCACATGTATCTGCTGCTTGGCTTGATCTGGGGAGCCATCGCCCTGGAATACCGCCACCAGCGGGAGTTGAGGCCGGTATTGCGGGCCTCGTTCAAGCCCGCGGTCGCGGCAAGATAATTATCGCGGAAATCGGTTGACCCGAGCCGGGTTATCACGATACATCGCGACCGGTCCGGAGTGTAGCGCAGCCCGGTAGCGCACTTGACTGGGGGTCAAGGTTGCTCAGGCCGATTTCTTCTTGTCTTCCAAGTCTTTAGAAGCGTCTTGTTCGGCTCCGGTGTGACTTCCGGTGTGATTTGCTGTTTCCATGGCAACGCGCATGTCCTCGATCATCGCGTGGGCGTATTTCGCCGTCGTGGTGATATCTTCATGGCCAAGCATGCGCTGGACGACCTTCATGTTGCCCGCGCGTAGGGTGCGCGTCGCGGCGGTATGGCGAGTGTCATGGAAGCGGAAGTTCTCAACCCCCGACTTAGCGCTGTAGCGGCGCCAAGCGGTCTTGAAGCCTTCCATCGTGATGGGATAGCGCGTTCCCCGAACGAGACCAAGCTGCTTGCTCGTCCTCTTCGCTTTATAGGTGAAGACGGCCGTCGAATGGTTATCCCTGAGTGGCAAAAGAAGATCACGGACTGCATCCGTCATAGGCAGGATCCTGGTCTTGTTACCCTTGCCTACAACGGTCATGGTCTTGCCGAAGAAATCAACCCGTGACCAGGTGAGATCCACGATCTCCATCCGCCGGCAACCAGTAAGGATTGCAAAGCGGACTGCCGGCGCGTAGTCGTCGCGCATAGCTGCCAAGAGGCGCTTTTCCTCGTCAAAGCTGGCCTCACGGACGCGCTCCTTCGGCTCCCTGAGAAGGTGCCGGCTCCAGTCGATGTCAGCGACCGGCACCTTCCACGTTTTCTTTGCCCGAGTCATGATCCCGCGTAGCGGCACAGTCGCGGTCCGATTGACGGTCGCATTGGTGACACCGTCGGCCCGGCGCTCAGAGACCATAGCTGCGATCTTTGAGTCTGAAATGCGATCGAGCGTGGTGTTCTTGCCGAAGTGCTCCAAGAGCCAACCGAGGAAACGGAAATAGCTATCGGAGTTCGCTAGATGCTGGCCAACCTCGTGCCAAAAGCGCGAGGAGGCGATTTCCAGGGACATCGGCCCCTCAGCGGTGAACGACGCCGCCTGCTTAGAACGCTCCCGCGCCTCGCGGCGCTTTTCGTCTAGGACCCGTTCCGCCTGCCGCTTGTTGCTCGTGCCCGTGGCGCCTGAAAATCGACGACCGTGAAAGATGAAGTCGTAGTGGTATTCTGGTTTGCCGTGTTTTCGATATACCGACACGCATTCTTGCTCCGCCGCTCGATGAACTGCAGCAGGTCTTCTTGCCTGTAGCGCCGGGTCGGCCGCCTACCATCGAGACCAATATTGACCCAGGGCAACTGACCGGCATCAGTGAGCCAACGCAGGTGCTTGGGGCTGATCGCAAGAAGCGTGGATGCTTCGGCTGGGGTGAGAAGACGCTGCATGTCCAACTTATAGCGAACGCCAAACTGCGGTGCAGGTTACGCTGCGTTAACTGTGATCAAGCTGGTCAGATTCGGGGCCAGTATGGCCGGCCCCTGGGAGATTTTCGGGGCAAGCGTTGCTCTTGTCGTGGGCACCGCATCCTTGAGAAAACGGCGAGGCTTGGGTGGAAATCTGACTTGAGCGCATACGAAGGTGCTGAGCGAGGATTGAACTCTGAGTTCAATCAATAAAATCAATAACTTACAGGACAATTTGTAACGTTGTGACGACCGCCGAAATGACCACTGCCTCAATCATGTCGGAAGGGCCTCTGCCCTGCGCCGCCCACGACAATACGTGATAGAGCCACTCGTGCGAGATCATTCGCGCAGTGCCGTAGCCCAGCATCGAGGCCAGCATCAGCGCGATGAGGTTGTCGTGGTTGCCAGTCATACCAGCATCCGAACTTTTTCTCCGGTTGATGCATCTACCAAGAAGGCTCAGGCTGCTGTGAAAAAATGGCGATGTGACAGTAGTCGCGCTGACGAACCCGCCGACTGGAGCCGGCGGGCATCGCGCGGGCCTCGTGCCCCGGTTATGCTCTGCCACCACCCTCCGCCTTTGCCTCGGCCACTTGTTGCATTAGCATACGCACAAATTAGCTATGCCTGACGAATCGGATTTCGCTGAGGGGGCGAAAATTCATGGAAATGCAGCAGGTCCGCTATTTTCTGGCCCTGTCCAGCACGTTGAACTTCACCAGGGCAGCCGAAGAGTGCAACGTCACTCAACCTGCCCTTACGCGCGCGATCAAGACCCTTGAGGAAGAGTTGGGCGGAGAGCTCCTTCGGCGCGAGCGCCAGCATTCGCACCTGACCGAACTCGGTCGACGCATGCTCCCCCTGCTGCAGCAATGTTACGATGCCGCCACGTCTGCCAAGTCCCTCGCCAAGGCCGTGCAAAGCAGCGACGTAGCTCCTCTCAACGTCACCATCTCCAATAGCGTCAACATAGCGCTGCTGGTTTCACCGTTCACCGAGCTTTTCCGGGCCTACCCCGGAGTGCATCTTAAGATCAGCCGCGGTTCGCCGACCGCTGTCGTCGAAGCCCTCAAGAACGGCGGGGCCGAACTGGCGGTTGCCGGTGTTCTGGGGCAAGCCTGGGACCGGCTCGACGCCTGGCCGCTCTTCCAGGAGGGAATAGAGCTTGTCGTGAATTCCGATCACCCGTTGGCCCGCCGCAACGAGGCAGAGGTCGCGCTGAGCCAGCTGGCAGCGGAACCTGTGCTCAGCCGAATCGACTGGGAAACGAGCGAGGAGTTGTCGCGCAACCTTGCGGCAAAGGGGGTGGCGCCCCGAACCGCGCATGAGGTGGAGACCGATCAGGATTTGCTCGCACTGCTAGAGGCCAACGCCGGGGTAGGCTTTGTCTCGGCGACAGCACCGCATTCGCCCAATGTCCGCAGACTCAAGCTGCGTGACTTGGACATTTCGCGGATCGTCGCCGCATATGCGGTCGCCGGCCGACACCGGTCACCAGTGGCTACGACGTTGCTCAACCTGTTGCGGTCGACCGACTGGTCGACCTTCGGCGTCAGCGAGCCCGCCTGAGCGCCGCGATCAAGTCATCGATGTCCATGCGCCGACGGTAGTCAGGATCGACAAAGCGGTCCGTGATCACTCCGTTCGTGCCAACGACGAAAGTCGCGGGGATCGGCAGGAACCAGCTGGCGTTGCCATCATACGCAACCCCCATCAACCGTTCCATTTCGGTCCCGATCCAGATCGCAAGATTAAGCGAGAGGGCATAGCCGTTGTCCATGTCGGTCAGGAACGGGAAGTTGGCACCCACGGCCGCCTTCATCGCTTTCGCGAACCTGCGCCGTTCAGGCATGATTGCCACGACCTGCCCGCCCAGCGTCGCAATCTCCTGCTGAGCTTCGACGATTCCGATCGCATTCAACCGGCAATAGGGACACCAATGTCCGCGTTGAAAAGTGATCACGGCCGGCCCCTGGAGAAGGATATCGCCCAGACCAACCAGTCTGCCCTCGTCGTCAGGTAGCAGGAATGCCGGCATGAGTTCGCCGGGAGCGGGCGCCATCGCTCCGGCCTCTTGCTGTTCCAGGCGCGCCACTAGCCGGTCCACCGCATCGGCGAAACCTGGGTGAGCCGGCGCACCGCGTTTGCAATCACCGCCAGCCGCTCGTTCAGAGGGGCATCGAGTTCTATCGCAGCCTGGACGGACTGTTCAAATGTCATTGATTGATCGTCGACGGCCATTTCCGCGCTTTCATAGGTCGGATGTAGCCTATCATTGAAGCCCCGCCGCCACGGCCATGTTTTTCTCGCATGGTTTTGATGCCGCGCGTGCATCACCGCAGGAGATGTTTGTGTTCTGTTCGCAGCCTCTCCTCGATTCGTTACATCATGTTCCTGATATCCGAGGCAAAGGTCGGGAAGCCGTAAACCGTTTCGGATAGCTGCGACGCCGTGATGTCATGTTTCATGGCAAGCGCGAAAATATGGATCAGTTCTTCGCCGGCATGGCCCACCATGTGGGCGCCAACGACCCTGTCAGTCGCTTCTTCGACGATGATCTTCGACCACGCTACTGTCTCGGCATAAGTCCTGGCGGAAAGCCAGCCCAACATGTCGTTCACATGGACCTTTACGCCAAGGCCTTGCTCTTTCGCCCTGGCCTCGGTCAGCCCGACGCTGGCCAAGGCGGGGACCGTGTAGAGAGCCGACGGTATCTGGTCATAGTCCGGCCGGTGTCTAGGTCCATCGACGATATTGCGGCCAACGATGCCGCCCTCGTAAGTCGCGACAGGTGAAAGCTGCGGAGAATTCCACACTGCGTCGCCACAGACATAGACATCCGGGTTCGACCGCGAACGCAGATGATCGTCGATTTCGATGCGGCCTTCGCGATGCACGATAACACCGGCGCCAAGGTCGAGCGCCTCGACATTGGCTACGCGCCCGGCGCAATTCACAACCCTGTCCGCGTCCACAGCGCGCTCGATGCCATCCGCCACAAAGGTGACGCGCAATCGTCCTTCGGCCTTGTCGATCTTCTTGACCCAGGCAAGCGTGCGGACTCGAATGCCTATACGTTCGCTCTCGCTGCGGATCTGGGCCACGGCATCAGCGTCGAATGCTCCCAGTAGATGTGGCAATGCTTCGAGAATCGTCACGTCAACGCCGGCACGCGCATAAACGTGGCCCAGTTCGAAGGCAATGACCCCGCCGCCGACGAAGACGACCGCGCGAGGGAGCACCGGGTCATTCAGGACATCGTCGGAAATCGTCAGGTGCTCGGCACCAGGAATTGGTAGTGATCGCGGCTTCGAACCGGTTGCGATGACAATGTTCCTGGCTTCAAGCTCGCGACCGTCGGCACTGATGGCATTGCTCCCTATGAAAGCGGCCTCCCCGACGATGACATCGACACCGCGCTTGGCCATCAATCCGGACAGGCGGGACGGAATGTCATGGATAATGTCTTTTTCGCGCTCGATCAGGGCACGCCAGTCGAGCCTCGGCCTGCCGATAGTGATCCCGTGCCTATTAGCCCGTTCGATCTCGTGGAGCGCATGAGCCGCCGCAACGAGCACCTTCTTCGGTGTGCATCCACGATTGGGGCAAGTGCCCCCGAGGTCGCGTGCCTCGATCATGGCCACCGACAGCCCCGCAGCGCGAGTAGCCACCGTCACGCCCATTCCGGCGTTGCCACCGCCGAGGATCACGACATCATACTTTTTCATCGCATCGCCTGCACAGGTTCAGTGGAGCTTGATCCGAGGCCTGCTGCGCCGCGCCACTATCTCGCCAATCGAGTCCAGGGCGGTCTTAGCAAGCCCGTGCACTGCCTTGAGATGCAATTTGTAAAGCGAGCGATACATCAGCCGGGCGAGCAGACCTTCGATCTTCAGTCCACCGATCAAGCTGCCAAACGAGCCATAGTCGGCGAGCGAAACAAGGGATCCGAAGTCTCGATAGCGGAAAGCCGGCGCGGCCCGTCCCTCGAGGCGCGCGGCAATCACCTTGACCAAGTGATCGGCCTGCTGATGAGCGGTCTGGGCGCGCGGCGGCAATGGGTCGCCCCCGCCGGACAAAACACAGCTCGCGCAGTCACCGATCGCAAACACGTTTTCGTCCCCTCTGGCTTGCAGTGTCTCATCCACGACCAGGCGGTTGATGCGGTCCGTTTCGAGGCCATCAAGCTTTTCCAGGAAATCCGGGGCCTTGATTCCAGCGGACCAGACAACGAGTTCGGCAGGCACAAACAGTTTCTCCCCAAGCTTGATGCCTTCCTCCGTCACCTCGGTGACCCTGATCCCGCACCGTATCTGGACGCCCAGATCAACAAGCAGACGTGCTGAAGCGCGTGCCAGGTGTTCCGGCAACGCCGGCAAGATGCGCGGCCCTGCCTCAATGAGGGTGATGCGGATCAGCCTTTCAAAATCGATGTTGTCGAGATTGTGCGATGCGATCTCCCGCATCGACTTATGCAATTCCGCAGCCAGTTCGACGCCGGTGGCCCCCGCGCCAACGATGACGCAATGGAGTTGGCTTGGCGACAGTTGCTCGTATTGCGCGTTGGCGCGCAGGCACGCGTCTATCATGCGTTTGTTGAACCGGGCGGCCTGCTCAGCAGTATCGAGCGCGATTGCGTGGCGTGCCGCTCCTGGCGTGCCGAAGTCGTTGCTGACACTGCCTACGGCCAGCACCAGCGTATCATAGCCCAACACGCGCGGCGGGATGATCTGCCTGCCATCGTCGTCGAAGCTTGGCGCGACAAAGACCTGGCGCCTGGAGCGATCAATGCCGACGACTTCACCGATGCGGTATCGATAATGGTGGCGGCTGGCATGGGCAATGTATTCCACCGCATCGTTCGACGCACTCAAGGCACCGGACGCCACCTCGTGCAGAAGCGGTTTCCAGATGTGCGTGCGGTTGCGGTCGACAAGCGTGACGGAAAGCCGTCGCTTGCCGAACTTGCGGCCAAGACGCGTCGCGAGCTCCAGTCCGCCCGCGCCGCCGCCGACGATGACCACTCGATGCAGTGACGTGTCCGCATGCGATGGCGTCTCCGGTATCGTGCGGAAAAGCGCGGCGTTGTTGGCGAGCACGGCTTCTGGAACAAGCCGCATTCTCGGAGTGATGATCTGCATCGGTATTCTCCGTCTCTTTCCTCGGTCCCGAGGCGCTCGAACAAGTCACTCTTGCGATTCGTGGATGACGATGCCCTGCAGCATGTCGACGTCGCATTCCCAGGGTTTCTCCGTGAGAACGCGCTGCCCATGCTCGTATCCCGCCTGCCAGCGTGTGCGGATGCCTGAGCGGGTGAAGTCGATGTCCTTGGTGTGGTCCTCGCCGTCGAGGCGTGGTGAAAGCAGCCGAACAAGGTGCATGACCGACCGACAGCCGTAGGACGCGAGTTCCTTGAACATCGGATCCTCGCGCTGTTGCTCGGGGACCAGCCTCCCCATTTCGCGCACGACGTGGCGCAGACGATGCAGTTGCTCCTGCCGCGCCACGTGGCTCCGGCCCCGGCTGGCGTATTGGAGATCCTTCTGACGCCCCATGACCTGCCAGATCGATTTCGGCTCGGTGGCACGAGGCTGCCACATGTTCACGGCAAAGATCAGCGAGTCGCGCCGCGGATGCGCGTCCAGCACGACCTCGATGGGTGTGTTCGAATAGATGCCGCCATCCCAGTAGGGCTCGCCATCGATACAGACCGCCGGAAACGCCGGCGGCAAGGCGCCCGAGGCCATGATATGCGCCGCTGACAGCGTCATCTCACGGGTGTCGAAGTATTTGAGTTCGCTGGTGTTGACGTTGACCGCGCCGACCGTCAGCCGCGTGTGGCGCCGGTTGAGATAGTCGAAGTCGATCAGGTCATTCAGCGTCCTCTTGAGCGGATCGGTGGTGTAGTAGGAGGCATTCTCCACACCCACTTCGCGGTTCACCCCGAACATGGCGCTTGGGTTCGGTTCAAAGAAGCCCGGTATGCCGCGCATGACCGTGCCCATATTGGCAAAGATGTTGCTTGGAGCCATCATCCGGAAAAACTCGTCGAGCGGGCTGCTCCGGCTGACGCCGTCCCAGAATTCCTGAAGCTTAGGCAACCGATCCTTCGGCTCGTTCCCTGCGATCAGCGCGGCGTTGATGGCGCCGATCGAGGTGCCGATGACCCAATCCGGTTCAATCCCACCTTCGGCGAGCGCCTGGTAGACACCTGCCTGGTAGGCTCCGAGGGCTCCTCCTCCCTGAAGCACCAATACGGTCTGGCGCTGGACCGAACCATCGGCCTGATGGCCGATCTCTGGAAAAGTGTCCGAAGCCGACGGATTTCGAGCGATCTTGTTCATAGCCTTTTTGCTCCTCGTTGCCGGATTCAATGGGCTGTCCAGCCGCCTTCGATCGGGATGATGGCGCCGGTGATCGATGCCGCATCGTCTGAGGCCAGGAACAGGCAAAGCGCCGCAACCTGGGTGACGGTAACAAACTGCTTGGTAGGCTGGGCGGCCAGGAGCACATCCTTGATCACCTGCTCCTCGGTGATCCCGCGTGCCTTGGCTGTGTCCGGTATCTGCTTTTCAACCAGCGGGGTCAGCACATAACCGGGACATACCGCGTTGACGGTGATGCCCTGTTCGGCGACTTCCAGCGCGACCGTCTTGGTCAGGCCGGCGACCCCATGCTTGGCAGCGACATAGGCGGATTTGTATGGCGAAGCGACAAGGGCGTGGGCTGAGGCAACGTTGATGATGCGACCCCATTTGCGCTCCTTCATCGCCTGGAGGACGCGCCGGATCGTGTAAAACGACGACATCAGATCGATCGCCACGACCGCCTCCCATTTATCGATCGGGAAGTCGTCGATCGGCGCGACATGCTGAATGCCAGCATTGTTGACGAGGATGTCGACCGCGCCGAACTCGGCGATCGCCTTGTCCATCATCGCGGTGATCGCACCACCCTTGCTCATGTCCGCATTGTCGTAGCGAACGGTTACCCCGTGGTCAGCGGCAAGCTTTGCCCGCAGCAGGCCAATCTCACCGGTATCGCCGAAACCATTGAGCACAATGTTGCAGCCCTTGGCCGCGAAGGCCTCGGCGATGCCTTTGCCGATGCCGCTGGTCGAGCCGGTGATGAGTGCTGTCTTTCCTCTGAGCATCGTCGTTTCCTTCGGTTGGAGCCGCGGCCGGGATGGCCGGCAACGGCTGAGAGCAACGGGCTTGCGCGCCCAGGTCTCGAGTTCTGGCCCAAGTATGGCGAGGGGCTGGAAGCAGCGGAAATGCCGTTGAGACATGGATTCGATAGCCGAGGGTCAGATCATCAGCTCGGCGCCGGCGACGCCTTCGACCCAACCGCCTTGGCTTGTTTGACGTAGGGGCAGCTAGTAAGGTCTCACCGCAACACGGGCCGTGCCGTATGCCAGGCCGCCGGGGGAGCGTGCAGTGGAGATCAGCCAAGTCAGATACTTCTTGGCCGTCGCCAAGGA
This sequence comes from Mesorhizobium sp. ES1-3, assembly GCF_020164795.1. Classification (NCBI taxonomy): domain Bacteria; kingdom Pseudomonadati; phylum Pseudomonadota; class Alphaproteobacteria; order Hyphomicrobiales; family Phyllobacteriaceae; genus Mesorhizobium; species Mesorhizobium sp. ES1-3. Next base: position 22,337 of record NZ_JAIUGW010000009.1, on the reverse strand, counting down.
ATTGAACTTCACCAGAGCGGCCGAGCAGTGCAACGTCACGCAGCCGGCGCTTTCACGCGCGATCAAGCTGCTCGAGGACGAATTTGGCGGCGCGCTTTTTCATCGTGAGCGACGCTTCACCCATCTCACGGAGCTCGGCCGCATGGTCGAAACCTATCTTGAGGGTGTTTTTGAGAACTCCCGGCAAGCCAAGCAGATAGCCGAGCAGTATGTGCATCTGAAGAAGACGCCGCTCAGGGTCGGTATCATGAGCACGATTGCTCCCGACGAGATCATCGAGCTCATCTCGTCCATCCGCGGCCATCACCCGGGTGTGGAGCTTCATCTTTGCGACGCCGACGCACCGAGTTTACGGCGGCGGCTGCTCGAGGGCGATCTCGAGGCAGCCATTTACGCATTGCCGTCGAACGTTCCCGACGAGGAAGTTCACTCCTTGCCGCTTTTTCGCGAACAGATGGTGATGGCGGTCAATCTGACCCATCGCCTCGCCAACCAGCGCAGAGTGCAAGTGAAAGACATGAGCAATGAAAGTTACATCCACCGCAACAACTGTGAATTTGCCGGCTATGCGGACGCCGTTCTCTCCGAGCAGGGCGTGACCGTCAGCCCCGTTTACTGGAGCGATCGCGACGATTGGACACTCGCGATGATCGCCGCCGGGCTTGGTTTCGGTTTCATGCCTAAGCATACCGCCAAGCACCCGGGAGTGGTCGCCCTGCCGATTACCGACCCGGAATTCTGGCGCGAGGTCAATCTTGTCACCGTGCGCGGCCGCAGGCATTCGCCAGCGGTTGGCGCGCTGGTGCGCGAGGCTACGCAGAAAAGGTGGTTCGGCGAGCGGGCGAAGGCATTGTCCGCCGCCGAGTAGCGCTGTCGCATACCCGGGCCACGGATCTCCGGCGCATCGTTCGCGCTCAGTTTTTTCTGATCGTCGAGGTGACGGACTGGATGACTTCGGTCGCCATCTTGAACTGCGCCTCGCGGTCGGTAATTCCATGCCGCTTGGCGATCCAGTCGAAATCGCTGTAGGCCGCATAAACTGCACCATCCGCGGTCTGATAGACCAGAACACGCACCGGCCAATCGAGCCCGGCTTCCGGATTTGATGTGATGAAGGTCGTCCCAAGCGCCGGATTGCCAAACATCACCAGCCGCGACGGCCTGACATCGTTGCCGGCATTCTTGCCAAGTCTTGCCTGGTCGATGACGCCAAAGAACTTGATGCCCTTCTTGAGAACATCCCTCTTGATGCGCGCGACCGTCTCGCCGACGGAATAGTCGCTCTTCACCGTCACGACACCGTCCGAAGCTGTGGCTGGGAGAACGATCGCCATCATTATGGCGCCGCCGGCAATCATGCTCTTCAGGTAGTTGGTCATCTCAGTCTCCTTTGTTGGATAGTCAAGATTCTCGGTCGTTAGGTCTCATGCCTTTGGAGTTTGAAGCACGCGCGCCACTGCGATCGCGCCGGCGAGGACCGCGGCAAGCACGGTCACGCATGCGGTCCACCCGATCCGGTCGTAGATCTGTCCGATGACGAAGCTGCCGGCGAGCCCGCCCGCATAGTAGGAGGCGAGGTAAATGCCACTTGCGGCGGCGCGGTCGTGCGAGGCGGTGCGGCTGACGTGTCCTGTCGCTATTGCCTGCGCCAGGAAGGTGCCGATGGCAACCAGCGCCATCCCGGCTAGAACGATCGGAAGGCTGGTCGTGAGCAGCAAAAGCAAACCCAGGATCGCAAGCACGAGCGTCGAACCGATGCCGACCCTTGGACCGAGGCCCGCGGCGATGCGCCCGGCGAGCGGAGTGGTCAGCATGGAAGGCAGGAAGACGAAATAGACCAGTCCGAGCGCCATCGGCGACAGCGATAGTGGCGCGGCGACGAGCTGGAAATTCACATAGGTGAAAGTGCCGATAAATACGAAGAGGATCAGGAAGCCGATGGCGAAGCAGCCGCGCAGCTCGGTGTTTTTCAGCGGACCTTTCCAGGCCGAACGGGCGGGCCCGCCCATCGTGTCGGCACGCATCATTGCGGATGTCTTCTGCAGCGTGAACCAGACGAGAGCCGCGCCAATCAGATTGAGGGCGGCGAATGTCAGGAAGTTGGTGGAAATGCCGAATGTGTCGGCGACGGCGGCCGACATCAGCCGTCCGAAGAAGTTGCTGGCGACGTTGCCGGTCACATAGGCCGCAAGCGCACTCGTCGTCTGCCGCGCGGAAAAATGCTCGGCCAGGTAGGCCATCGTCAGTGTGAACGCGGTCGACATACACAAGCCTTGGGCAACACGCAGCAGGGCGAAGACCAAGATACTGTCGGTCTGCGACAAAAGCGTCGTCGGGATCGCCAGCACCGCGAGGCTGATCCAAATGCCGTTGCGGCGATCGAGGTTCTTGCCGAAAAGCGCCACCGCGATCCCGGCCACAGCCATGCCGAACGTGCTGGCGTTAACGGCAAAACCCATGGTCGCGCGGCTAACGCCGAATTTTATCACCAGCGAAGGCAGGATGGCCTGGGTGGCGAACAAATCGACGAGCGTGAGAAACGCGATCAGGGCAATCAGGCCGAAGCGCCAGCTGTCGGCGGCAACCATGCGCAGCCGCGTCGGTTCAGTCTGTTCACTGGTCGTCATGACAAGGCTCCGTGGCCACACGTCCCCAGGAGATCACCCGAGGACGCGCTTTCAGTTGTTGATGCTGGAATCTGTTCGCCGCGCCGAGCGGCTCACATCATGTGGTCTTCGTGCATTGCCGGCGGCAGGACGTCGGCCGAATAGAGCACCGCAGGCACCTTGCCATTGTTCTTCCACCAGTGAGCGAGCTGGCCGAATTCGGCGGTCACGTCGCCGGCCGGATGCTCGATGCCGACCTTGCAGGTGCTGCGATATTCGGTGATCGAGCCTTCGACGACGATGATGTTGGCTGGGCGGACATTGTGCTCATGCCACGGCACGACGCCGCCAGGCTGCACGACGAGCTTGCGCAGGCGCAGCATGTTGCCTTTCCAGGCCTCGCCCTTGCTGCTCAGATCGATCGCGGAGAGAACCGTGTCGGCGACGCCGACCGGCTTGCTTGGATGTTCCTGGATGTCGGTCGTGGCGGCCTGGCCGGCAGGGCAGTCGCCGGCGAAGGCCGGAGCAGCGGAAAAAGCAGCAGTTGCGGCAAGCAACCCGATCGCAAACGCGAGGTTGAGTTTCTTGGTAGCCATCTTGTATTTCTCCTTTGTCGGTGCCCAAACGCGGGAGGCGGGGCATGACAGGGAGAGTGATCGGAGCCGCCAAGAAAGAGAAATGCTGACTGGCTTTCAATTCGATACCTGAAAACTATCGTAAGCCATCATGGCTGCATGCAGACGCATGGCATCACATGCTACGCCGTGCCAAAATTTCTTGGAGTTTGCTTCAGGCAGCGGTCTTGCGGATTGCCTGGGGTATGGCACTTTCCGGCCAGCCATGCGCCTTGACGCTGTTGACGAAGGCCGATGCCGCCGGCGAGAACCTGCGTCCCGCGACGACGACCAGGGACACTTCCCGCCAGACTTCGGGATCGATGACGGGCCGGACCTGCAAACCCGGGATCACCGCGCTGAACTCTGGGATGAAGCAGATCCCAAGTCCGCCTGAAACCATATTCTGGATCCAGTCCTCGCGCTCGCTGGCGTAGGAGATCCTGAGCTTCACGCCACGGTCGGTGCACAGTCCGGCGAGGTGATCACGATACTCGCAGTTGAGCCGCCTGAGATAGTTTTCACCGTCGAGTTCGGAGATGGCGACATTGTCGTTGCGAGCCAGCCGATGGCCGTTTGGGAAAGCAAGGACAAAGCGTTCGCGATAAAGCGGGGTCACATCGAACCGGTCTGGAAAGCTGTTGCTCGACGCCATGATGGCAACGTCGATTTCCCCTGATTCGAGCAGTTGGGAAAGCGATGCCGGCACGCCTTCGACCAGCTGCAGTTGGATGCCCTGCTGACGTCTGTTGAAGTCTGCCAGCAGGCCAGTAAAGCGGCGCGGCCCGATGGTGCACATGACGCCAACCTTGAGGTTGGCGTTTTCCAGGCACAAGAATCTCGACGCTTCCTGCCGCACTCCGGTCAGCTCGTCGAGGATCTGCTGGAAACGAGGGCGCAGCAGCACGCCAAGATCGGTGAGATGGGTCAGGTTTCGCTCGCGGCGAAACAGCAGGCCGCCGACCTCGTCTTCGAGCTGTTGAATGGCGCGAGACAGCGCCGGCTGGGTGACATTGCACTTTTCGCCGGCGCGCGTGAAATTTCGCGTCTCGCATACGGCAAGGAAGTAGCGGATGTGATGAATGTCCATGCCGATTTGTCCCCGTTGCGTAGTCCTTTTTTGCTCAACCGAACCTTGCCGCAAACGACATCAACGTTCCAATGCACCGCTGCTATAGAGTTCATAGCATATCGTCATGGGCTGGTGCCACTGAAAGGCTTTGTCGGGACACAGGGGACGGCGGCGAGCAACTTGCTCGCCGTCGCGCTCTGGAAAGCTAGGGTGACGTTCAGCTGTTGCCGCCGAGCTGATGAACTTTCACGCAGAATTCGGCATGGGGCTTGCTCATCGCTGCGTCGTTGCATTCTTTCTTCATGGCATTCCGTTTGTCCTTCGACATAGCCCCCCAGGCTGCTTTGAAGTCGGCATCCGATTTCATCGTCTTCATGCCGGCGTCGGTGAAGAAAGGCTGCATGTTGGACGGCTCGTCGAGCACGCCGGCGAAAGCAACGCCGCTCAGAACGGAAAGTGCAAAGGCGCAGAGGCAGATAGATTTTAGATTCATAGTATGATCTTTCTCTGAAGTTTAGCAGTCGTCCCATCGACGACTGCAGTAATGTTCGATAGCAATTCAAAATTCTGTGATTCCTCCTTACCAAGACGAATTTTGCTGCAATCACTCACTATTTCGCCAATGCCGTCCGCGTATGAAGTTTATACCGGTTCTGCATCCTGCGGATGCTTGGCGGCGGTCGCTATTTGGCACCACCCAAGGCGAGCACGTTGCCGCAGAATTGCGAATGGGGCTTGCTCATTGCCGGATCTTTGCACGCCTTTGTCATCGTGACCCGGTCATGCTTCGGCATGGCGAACCAGGCCTTCTTGAAGCCAGCAATCGGCTTCATCGTCTTCATCGAGGCGTCTGTATAGAACGTCGGCAACGCAGCAAGGTCGCTGAAGGGATCTGCGGCGGCGGCCCCGGCAAGCAGGCCGAGGGCTAACGCGCCCAGGCAGGCAGTTCGTATTGTCATGACACGCTCCTTTCTTTGTGCTGAAGGCTCGCCGGCCACCTGCGTGTCGCAGGCTCAAAGCAAAATCCTGGGATTTGCCTGCCTTGCAGAACCTTGCGACGCACGAGGCCATGCAGCCAATGCAATCTTCCTATGGAGTTCATGCCACCTTGGCATTTCGCCGACAGGAGAAGATGCGGCAGTCTTTCCATCAAACGCCCAGCTTGGCGCTTTTGGGATGGAGACTGGGACAATGCATATCCAGACCGGAATCGAAACCGACCAACTCGTCGCTGCAGGATCTGCAGTGGCAGACATGCAAGTCGTGAACATTGTTCTGACAAGCGATGCACACGGCGCATTTGTCTGGGGTGTCCTCGACCGCTTGTTGGACGAGCCTGCCCTTCCTTCGGCAACATCACGGCGTCCGGTTTCGGCGCAACGGAGGCGGCGGTTCTCGCCTATGGCCTAGCCCTGGGCGGTCGGCGTGGCGCCCGGACAGCGCTCACGAACTTCTGGCGACGCGTCAGTCATGCGTCGGTGTTCGATGCAGCCAATCCGCTAAGATCGATCCTTGAACAGTCAATCGACATTGCGGAGATCCGCAAGACAGGCTGCCCGGTGAGCCTCAGCATTCAGGCTTCGAATTCTCGCACAGACGCCTTGAAGACCTTCGCCAGCGATCAATTGTCGATCGACGCGATCCTGGCGGCGGCCACGATCCCCTTCTTCTTCCCGGCCGTGGAGATTGACGGCGACACCTATTGGGGCCACGGCGACGCTTCGGCTTTGCCTCTGGTGCAGCCGTTTGAGACCGGCCATCGGCTGATCGTCACCGGTAAGGCATCACTGCCCATGACGCCCTGTGCGGATCGCCGTCTCGCCGCCAGTCCTTGCTCGATGACGTGCACGCCAATTCACATCATCTACGATAGCCAGCAGCGGGCCGCCTCGGCGCTGTTCACGAGACCGTGGACCGACTGGGGTGAACTGACCGACATGCGCGACAGAGGACGGCAGCAAGCAGAGGATTGGCTTCTCGCCGAATGCCCGACCGCCAACAGCAAAAATCGATATGTCTAGGCGCCTCCCTCCCGCCTAGCCGCGCCTGCTTCGCCCCGCAAACGAGCGCAGGCGCCAAGCCCTCCGGTTCCCCGCCGGAGGGCTTTTTGCATGGGCCCCTTCAACATAGTGACCGCGTATCAAATCCATGCCGAGACAGCATTTCAGCTCGGCCGCCGGATCAGGGACACTGCTTGCAGACAGGCCGCAAGGTCGGTCTTTCCCTCGAAACGCAACCAGGAGACACGTCTGTGATCAACGCCAAAACCCTCATCGGATCGGCCCTAGCGGCCGCCACTTCGCTGGCCGCGACGGCCGCGTATAGCGGCCCGGCCGCCAAGCCCGCCTTCGCCTTCGAAAAGTGCTACGGCGTCGTCAAGGCTGGCCAGAACGACTGCCAGACCGCGACGCATTCCTGCGCCGGCACCTCCACCGCCGACAACCAGCCGGATTCGTGGCTCTACGTGCCCGCCGGCAGCTGCGCGAAGATCGCTGGCGGCAGCGACAAGCCTAAGGTCTGACCGATCAGACTTCGAGCGAACCCCCTAGGAAGGAGCAGACCGATGTCCCGTGCATTTCAGCGCCTCTCGATCCCCGCATCAGCGGGCACCGGTCTTCGCTCACCTCACATCAGCGAGATGCTGACCCGCAGACCCTCCGCTGGCTGGCTCGAAGTGCATGCCGAGAACTACATGGGACACGGCACCGGCGTCGAGGCGTTGGACCGGCTGCGCCAGATCTATCCGCTATCGGTTCATGGCGTTGGCCTCTCGCTGGGCAGCGCACGAGGAGTGGACCGCGATCATCTGGAAAGGCTGCGCAAGGTCTGCGAGCGCTTCCAGCCCGATCTCGTCTCGGAACATCTCGCCTGGAGCGTGGCCGACGGCGCCTACCTGAACGACCTGTTGCCGCTGCGCTATGACGAAGAGGCGCTGGCGATCGTGGCGCGCAATGTCGAGACTGTCCAGGGCGCGCTGGGGCGGCAGGTGCTGATCGAAAATCTGTCTGCCTATGTCGCCTTTGTGGATTCCTCTATGAACGAGGCCGAATTCCTGGCCGAGCTCGTCGCGCGGACCGGCTGTGGCCTGCTGCTGGATGTTAACAATGTCCAGGTTTCGGCGCACAACCTCCAATATGATGCAAAAGCGTTCATCGATGCGCTGCCAGTAGAGGCTGTCGGTGAGATCCATCTCGCCGGACATGCGACCAATTACGTCGGGACCGACACCGTGCTCATCGACGATCATGGCTCGCGCGTGCCACCGGTCGTCTGGACGCTCTACCAGCATGCCATAAGTCGGCTTGGACCGCGCCCCACCCTGATCGAATGGGACACGGATGTTCCTGTTCTCGATGTGCTGCTCGGCGAAGCGATGTGGGCCGACATGCTTTCCGCTTCGATCATGTTCAACCGCAAGCAGGCCGCGAGACAAACAGCGGCCGCAAAACCCCGACCACAGTCCGCCCTCGTCTCCTTCGAAACCGAGGCGAGGACAGGCATGCCCGTCCTTGCGGCATTTGCCGTCGCCAAGGCCGGACAGGTCATGCCGTTAGCATTGCCGCCAATAATACAGGGAGGATATCATGCTGCCGCTTGAAGACCTGCAGACCACCATGGCGCGCTCGGTGCTCGCCATGGAGCCGTTGGTCGCCGCAAAAATTTTGACCGCCGGCAAGGCCGATCCTTTGGCGCGCCTGAGTATCTACCAAAACAACACCCGCAGTTCGCTCACTTCGGTGCTGATGGCGGTGTTTCCCGTCACGGTTCGCCTTGTCGATGAACGGTTCTTCCGTTTCGTTGCGAGCGAGTTCATTCGACGGCATCCGCCGGTGGAGTCGCGGCTGGCGCGTTATGGCGCCGGCTTCCCGCGCTTCCTGAAGACGATCGATACACTTTCCGGGATGCCGATCGTGGCCGAGACGGCACGGCTTGAATGGACCATTGCAGAAGCGCTTGACGCGGCTTGCTTGTCGCCGCGGACTCTCGCTGAATATGACAGCATCAATCTCGGACCTTCGCCTTATATCGTGCTGCAGCCCTCCCTGCGGTTGATTGTTTCCCATTGGTCGATCCTGTCCGTTTGGACGGCGCACCAGCAGGACGTGGCGATCGACCAGCAGAGTGCTTGGTTAAGGCGCCCTCAACGCGTGGCATTGTGGCGGGCCGGAGACAGCGTCCGGCTGGTTCTTCTCGATCGGGCGCACTTTGCGTTCCGGCATTCGCTGAGGCACGGCCTAGGCCTCGAACACGCCACAAGCCGTGCCCTCGCTCTCGATCCGACGTTCGATCTGGTGTCCGCACTCGTGTGTCTGTTCGGCGACGGGCTCGTCACGGATGTGCGGATCCCGACACATCCCCTCTCAAACTGATGGAGAAAGTCATGACCGCGATACCCGAATACTCCTCGCCCAATTCTGGCGGCGTTGTCGGCCTCTACAGGCGCGTCATCAAGCTACCCGAACGCATTCCGTTTTCCCTGGTCCAACTCGCAGCCCGCCTCGCAATATCGCATGTCTTCTGGCAGTCCGCGCAAACGAAGCTGGCCTCCTGGCCGGTGACGCTGCAGCTGTTTGCCAACGAATACAATCTGCCGTTCATCGATCCGTCGATCGCAGCCCCTCTGGCAACGGCTGCCGAAATCACGGGATCGGTGCTGCTCTTCCTGGGGCTGTTCTCCCGCCTTGGCGCGCTGATGCTGCTCGGTGTCGTATCGGTAATCCAGATTTTCGTTTTCCCGGAGAACTGGGCCGAGCATCTGTTGTGGGCCTCGCTGCTCCTGCTCGTGCTGACCCGTGGTGCCGGCGTCTTTTCGCTCGACTACGTTGCCGAGCGGTCCTTTTCAGCATCCAGAAAATGAACATCTCGACCAGCTAGGGAAGCGCGGTGCGCATGAAGACAGGTGAGCGAACCGAGGTAGGAGGACGCTGAATTCGCAATCCCTCGCGATCGCTGTGGTCCCCTTGAGGCATCTATTTCGGCATGTGTATTCAGTCGCTTGAGGCTTCGTGGCGCCTCAAATCGTCCTCATTGCGGAATAGTTTCCGCGGATCATTTTGATCCACAGAGTTCCGGCGGCGCTGCACCTCACGACCGGGCAGACCATCAGATGCTAGCGACCGCGACGTAACGGATGCGGAAGTTGACAGTTTGCAAAAACGCGGGTTTCCGCCAGATTTGTCAACTTAGTGTAAACTTAGCGTCAAGCCGGCTCTTAAAACGTAAGAGAACGCCCTACGTTTTGGTTGACAGATGGCGAGTGGATCGCTGCCATCCAGGCAGCCAAGTTGACAATGTCAACTTCGAACCTGGTTGGTTTGGTGGGGACGCTTGATCACCAGGGTATCGTCGCCTTTCTACCGAAAGCTGTGACCGCCCCGGTAACTGGGTCGGACAGCAAGCCCGATTCTTCCCGAGCGACCTCCGCTTCGACAGAATCCGAGCTACAGCATTTTCCTGGCATCTGAGCTAATATTGCGGCTGAGGGACCGAATTCAGCCTTGGGAGAGCTGTGTGGACGTTGCCGCTTGGTTGCGAGGCCTCGGCCTCCAGCAATACGAGCAGGCATTTCGCGACAACGCGATCGACGCGGAAGTCCTGCCGGAGTTGACCGATGCCGACCTCGAAAAGCTCGGTATGCTCCTCGGTCATCGCAAGCGATTCCGCAAGGCGATAGTGGGGCTGGGGCCGTCGTCAAGCCACCCCGACGCGAGCATCGATGACATCGCGGCTCAGAGCCGCACCCGGGCGCTAAGCGCGGAGCGTCGACAGCTGACCGTCATGTTCGTGGATCTCGTCGGCTCGACGGCGCTGGCGACGCGTCTGGATCCCGAGGACCTGCGTGAGATCATCGGAGCGTATCACCGGTGTGTTGCCGATACGGTCGCCCGCTTCGGCGGCTTTGTCGCCAAATATATGGGCGACGGAGTTTTGGTGTATTTCGGCTACCCGCAGGCGCACGAGAACGCCGCCGAGCAGGCGGTGCGAGCTGGCCTTGCTCTCGTCGATGCCGTCAGCCGCCTCCCAGAGCCCGAGCCATTGCGGGTGCGTGTCGGAATCGGCACCGGACAGGTCGTCGTTGGCGACCTGATCAGCTCCGGCGAAGGGCACGAGCGCGGCGTCGTGGGCGAGACGCCGAACCTTGCCGCCCGCCTGCAAGCTCTTGCCGAACCCGACACGGTCGTGATCGGGCCGCAAACACGGCAGCTGGTCGGCGATCTTTTCGAATATCGCGATCTTGGCGCCCTCGAGGTGAAAGGCTTTCCGGAGCCGGTTCATCCCTATCAAGTGGTTCGTGAGAGCGCTGTCGAAAGCCGGTTCGAGGCAATGCATGGGACGACGCCGACGCCGCTGGTCGGGCGTGAGGAGGAGGTCGAGCTGCTGCAGCGCCACTGGCATCGCGCGAAAAGTGGTGTAGGTCGTGTGGTGCTGCTCTCAGGTGAGCCGGGCATCGGAAAATCGCGCCTCACCCTCACCTTGCAGGAGCGGATCCAGAATGAGCCACACACCCGCTTGCGCTATTTCTGTTCGCCGCACCGGCAGGACAGTGCACTCCACCCGACCATTGCGCAGCTAGAACGCGCCGCCGGGCTGGAGCGCGACGACCCGCCTGAGAGGAAGCTGGATAAGCTTGGAGCCCTGCTTGCCCCGGCCTCGCCGGAGGACGGGGCGCTGCTGGCCGAGCTGCTGTCGTTGCCAACCGAAGGCCGCTTCCCGCCTCTCCAACTGACGCCCCAGCGCAAGAAAGAGAAAACCTTCGACGCACTGGTCAGGCAGCTCGAAGATCTGGCGCGACAAGGTCCGGTGCTGATGCTCTTCGAGGATGTGCACTGGATCGACCCCAGCTCGCGCGAGCTACTCGACCTGGTCATCGAGCGGGTGCCGCGCCTACCAGTTCTACTTCTCCTCACGTTCCGCCCCGAATTTCAACCGCCGTGGACCGGGCAGTCGCACGTCACGGTTCTGGTCCTCAATCGGCTCGACCGTCATGAAGGCGCCGCGCTGGTCCAGCGGGTCGTCGGCACCGGAGAGCTGCCGAGCGACGTTGTCGCGGAGATCATCGAGCGCACGGATGGGGTGCCGCTGTTCGTCGAGGAGCTGACTAAGGCGGTGTTGGAGAGCGGCAACGCCAAAACAGTGCTCTCACGAGCTGCCGCGACGGCGTTGAACGTTCCCGCCACGCTGCATGCCTCGTTGATGGCGCGGCTCGACCGCCTTGGCCCAGCCGTTAAGGAGGTAGCACAGGTCGGCGCGGTTCTGGGTCGGGAGTTCTCCTACGAATTGCTGGCCGGAGTCGCACAGCGAAATGCCGGCGAGCTAAATGACGCACTGGATCAACTCGGCGCCGCCGGTCTGGTGTTCTGCCGCGGGACGCGGCCACTGGCCACTTACCTCTTCAAGCATGCGCTCGTTCAGGACGCAGCCTATGGCACGCTGCTGCGCGCTAAGCGCCAGGAGCTACATAAGCGCGTCGCAGATGTGTTGGAGGAAAAGTGGACCGAAATCGCTGAAGCGCAACCCGAGCTCCTCGCACACCACCTTCAGCAAGCCGGGGATTGGGCCGGCGCGCTCGATCACTGGCAAAGGGCGGCAGGGGCGGCCGTAGCCAGAGCTGCGACCCGGGAATCCGTGTCGCACTTTGCCAGTGCTATCGACTGCAGCAAGAGACTTGGCGAAGTGTCCGGCGGAGCCGAACGGATGACACGTCTCCACCTTGCGATGGCCAATGCCTTGATGCAGGCTGAAGGGTATCGATCTGAGCGCCTTGAGAAGACGCTTGAGGATGCACGTCTTGCCGCCGCGAACACTGCATCGGTCGAATTGCAATGCGACGTTGCGCTTTCACTCGCTCCATTTTTTTATGCCACTGGGCGCAATCACGATTACCTGACCCTGGCCGAAGAGCTGCTCGCAAACTCTGCCGATGTCCTTCCAACGGCCTATTTGAGTGCTCTTTGGGCAACGAAGGGAATGGCTCATTCCAACCGGGGAGAAGAACCGCAGGCAGCAGAAGCTTTGCGCAAGGCCTTGGATTTGCCTGATCGTGTTGACCCAAGTCGGGGTATCTTGTTCGCCGGGGGGGATCAGCCCCGCGTCTCTGCCCAGGAATATTTAGGCGGATCGCTGATGATATTGGGTTTCTTTGACGCTGCAGTCGAGGAGAAAGAGAGCCTAATTCGAGATTTTGACCAGGTCGATAAGCCCTTCGAACTCGCGTGGCGTCTTCTCGGGCAGTGCGAATTGTGCGCGCTGCTTGGTCAATACAAGGAGCTCCTTGAGAACGCTACGAAGATCATCGAGATTTGCGACTTGCATGGCTACACGGCGCGTCGAAGCAGCGGCATCAGGTGGCGTGGCCATGCCCGCTCGCATTTAGGTGAACTGGATGCCGGCATCGATGACGTCCGGGAGAGTTTGGTGCTTTGGCGTGGGCACGGCGTCGTCTTTCATACCCCTGAGAAAGCATGCGCACTTTGTGATCTTCTCCTGCGAGCCGGTCGCATCGAAGAGGCATCGCAAATGCTTGATGACGTCGATACGCTCGTTTTCGATACGGACGAGGCGAGCTATCTGGCAGAATGTATTCGCTTGCGTGGCCAAATCGCCGCTGGCCGAGGTGACCTGACGGGTGCCGTGCATCTATTCGAAACAGCAATTGCCACTGCCCGTCGTCAGCAAGCGAGACTCTTCGAGCTTCGCGCCGCAACGCAACTGGCACCAGTTCTGGCAAGTCAAGGTCGTGTCCATGAGGCCGCAACGGGTCTGCAAGCGGTGGTCAACACATTTGACACTAGGTATCCAGTCGTAGACCTCATCGCAGCACAAAGGGCGCTGGCCGCTCTGAGCCGTTGAGGTCGCACCATCTGCGTTGGACAACGCAGATGTGTCGATTGATGCAAGCTTGGTTCATTCTGCTCCGAGTCGAGCGGTGTAACGCTGCTATCCGCATTGCGGAAGATGTCGGTATTGGTCAAAAGGCGCCCTTAGCCGTTGGACACCCGATGCTGCCACTCGGCCCACCTACCCTCCCACAAGAAGCGGAGCATTGACGAAATTTTTGTCTGTCCCAACAAGAGGCATCCCCACCACTCACCATGGGCATTCCTAGGACTCCCATCTATGTGGGGCACCCCCTCTCGCGAATACTCTTGATTGGCTCCTAAACGCGCCAAGTCCGCACCAACATCGGGTCCCAAATCGCCCCAATTCGCCCGAGATTGCCCCGACTATCTCGCACGGCCATGAATGTCTGGCCTTCGCTTTGGCTCGACAGAGCCATGTTCAGCGCCTTCGGCATCGCGGCGGCCGGCCAAGCAGGTCGACGGCCCGTTGGCTCTTCTTGTCTTAAGACCAGATCACTTGTTCCGCCATTTGGTCCCAGCGGACATGCGCGAAGAACCTGGTCTAACCGACCCGCCCCAAAGTGAGGACGAGGATGGCTGACCCTAACCGAGTCGTTGTGCATAGGCTAAGTTCGGGTGCCGTCTTGGCGTTTGTTTTTAAAGCCGATAAGGATCGCCGCTTGATCTAGACGCAGGAGAATAGAGTGCCGGAAGAGACACAGCAGGCAATGCCCCTTTTGATTGAGCTCACCGCCGACATCGTGTCGGCCTATGTCAGCAACAACCCGGTGCCGGTTACATCTCTTTCTGATCTCATCGCAAGTGTGAATTCGTCGCTGGCAAAGATTGGACCGCAGGCCGAGCCCGAGACGCCGACTCAGGCGCCCGCGGTGAATCCGAAGCGTTCGGTGTTTCCCGACTACATCATCTGCCTCGATGACGGTAAGAAGTTCAAATCGCTGAAGCGTCATCTCGCCGTGCGCTACGGCCTGACCCCCGACGAGTATCGCGAGAAGTGGAGATTGAAGTCCGATTATCCGATGGTCGCGCCGAACTATGCGGCACAGCGGTCGGCCTTGGCGAAGTCCAGCGGGCTCGGCCGGAAGACGGCGGCAAAGCCGGTGACGAGCACCCGCAAAAAGCGTTCGAGCCGGTGACTGCGCATCCTTGCCCGTTTTGCACGAGCAACGACGCAAGGCCTCATGTAACAGACGAGGGGCGAGTCGTGATGCGGTGCGACGACTGCGGTGCATCCGGCCCGGTCTGCGTCGACGAATTGAACGCCGTCAGAAGCTGGAATCGGCGTCCAGCTACACCTGAGCAGGATTGGGACTAACGGCCATGCAAGCATAGTCGACCCGCCGATCGCGGGGCGAGGTTGTGCCATTTTAATACAATCCCCAATTTGTAGACTTCCGCGTTCCATCGGCAGCTAGTGTCTCCTTCCATACCGAAGGAGGAGAAAGGCTGCGGATCGGGAGGGAAAACCAATGTCTGCCCAGAAAGAAGACTATCGAACCAACAAGGCCGATTATTTGATCGCCGGGAAGAAACGCCGATCGACCGTCGATGTCAGCCTCAATGAGACACTGGAAAGAAGGAAGAAATCGTTGTGGCTAAGAGATCCGGGAGCCGCCAGATTGGCCGCAAATCCGTGCGATAGCTTGCCGGCACCAAGAGTCAGGCCACGCGGCAATTGACGACGGTATTGCTTCCTTCGAGGCCGCAGCAGCGCTTGGGGATAGGCGGGCGCACGCCCTGCGGCATTCTTCGCAGCGAGGGGCGCCGGCCACTCGCTCTGCGCTCGGTCTTCCTGCTATCCTAGTGGAGAAGGAGGTCGCGCGATGAGCGAAAATCGCAAGCTAGCCGCAATCCTGGCTGCTGACGTTGTCGGATACAGCCGGCTCGCCAGCAAGGACGAGGATCGCACTTTGGCGCGGTTGCGCGCACTACGCAGCGATCTGATCGATCCGACCATCGCTGTTCACAACGGTCGCGTGATCAAGCGCACGGGGGACGGTGCGCTAGTCGAGTTCCGCAGCGTCGTGGATGCCGTGCGTTGCGCCATCGAGGTGCAGAACGGAATGGTCGAGCGCAATGCCGGCGTGCCGCCAGACCGCCGCATCGATTTCCGCATCGGCGTCCATCTGGGCGACGTGGTGGAAGAAAGCGACGGCGACGTGATGGGTGACGGCGTCAACATCGCATCGCGGCTGGAAGGCATCGCGGCGCCCGGGTCCATCTGCCTCTCGGAGGATGCCTATCGTCAGGTTAAGGCGAGGCTCGACCTCTCGGTCACTGACCTTGGCAACACGCAGCTGAAGAACATCGCAGAGCCTATGCGGGTCTATTCACTTCGGGTGGGGATGCTCGGGCGGGCCTCGCAACCTGCTACGAGCCATCGCACCGGGTCGGCGTCGCCGAAGCTGTCGATAGCGGTCCTGCCGTTGGTCAACATGAGCGGAGAAGCAGAACAGGCATTCTTCACCGACGGGCTAACGGAAGACATCATTACCGATCTGTCGAATGTGCCTGGCTTCTTTGTCATCGCCCGCAATTCCACATTTGCCTACAAAGGCAAGTCCACCGACGTGCGCCAAATCGCCCAGGACTTAGGGGTAAGATACATCCTTGAGGGTAGCGCGCGCCGCTCGGCGGAGCGTCTGCGGATCAATGTCCAGTTGATCGACGCTGCGAGTGGCGGCAACCATATCTGGGCTGAACGCTTTGACCGCGATCTCGCCGATATTTTCGGCGTTCAGGACGAAGTCACGCGGCGAGTTGTCGAAGCGATTTCTGGCAAGCTTGTTGTCAACATTGTTGGCCGTTCCAGGCCGTCAAATCTCGAAGCCTACGATCTTTGTGTGAGATCGCGAGGCAAATGCAACATTTCGAAATCGGACAATCGTCAGGCGTGTGCTGATTTGGAACGGGCCATCCAGATCGATCCAAATTACTGCGAGGCGCACAGCGATCTTGCCATCTCACTGCTATTCGGCTGGATCTTTTGGGGAGAGCCCCAGATACCCGGCCGTGCAAGGGCTCTGATGCACGCGCAACGAGCCGTGGAGCTTGATCCTGGTGATTCCCACGCTCGTAGGATTCTGGGTTGCGTGCAACTTTATGAGCGCAATTGGGACGAAGCAGAATCGCAATTCGATGCTGCCATTCGGCAAAATCCCAATAATGCAGATGCGGTTGCATGGATGGGTGAGCTTCAAGTCTACTTGGGCAAACCCCAAGAGGCACTGAATTCTTGTGCAGAAGCGTTGCGTTTAAATCCGCATCCACCCGGTTGGTATTTCTGGTCCACGGGACTAGCGCAAATTGCTTCAGGTCAGTTCGAAGAGGCTGTTGCGACCTTGAGCCGGGACGAAACCTACGGGACCGGTTCGAGGGAGGACCTGATTGCCGCGCTGGCTCTTGCCGGCCGGGTTTCTGAGGCGCGGGAGGAAGCCTGCCTTCTTCTCAACGGAAACCCGGATTGGAAAATCGCTGATGTGAAGACGAAATTCCCCTTTAAGAGTGTGCTTGTTGCGGAGCCCTTCGTCGCTGGTTGGCGCCTTGCGGGCCTTCCTGAGTAGACCGCTTCGACACCATCCCTTCAAGGCCAGCTTGTCCATGAGATGAAAGTGGATTTGCTTCGCCCGGGAGCGCTTTGGCTGAACTGTGCTGGCCTTGCGGTATCATTGCCTCCAGAAGATGTGGAACTGATCCTATTCGGTAGGCGAGGCTCGACCTGCGGCCCCTCCAATGATCGGCGGCCCCAATCAAAGAGCTTCATCACACCCCCTGAGCTTTCTGGCCTCGCACTCCAAGGTCTTGCGATCATCGCCGTGGGATTAGCTCTCGAACCTGCTCGGGCGTGATCCGATGCTGCTACGCGAGATCCTGTATTTCGTGACCATGAATCTGCTCCACTTGAATGGCCACGATCTGCGCGACATGCCGCTGGTCGCCTCGCGCTTTCTTCCCTAGCCAATCGTTCACCGAAGGCTGCCAAGCGTTCGTCGAAGAGCACGCGGATAGCACGTCGGAATAACCAATTCGACGATGGAAACGACGGCGAGGACAGCGACTAATAGGAACGGTCGTGCCTCTTCGCGGCTAGTTCCGGGGCAGTTTATGGATCTCGGCCGCCACGATTGCAACTCGTGCAGAAAAGCGCCCGCTCAACGGTGCTGAATAGCGCGTCCTTGCCATATCGCCGGATCAGTGCGGCCGCCTTTACCGGGGCATGATGGGAGC
Organism: Mesorhizobium sp. ES1-3; assembly: GCF_020164795.1. Classification (NCBI taxonomy): domain Bacteria; kingdom Pseudomonadati; phylum Pseudomonadota; class Alphaproteobacteria; order Hyphomicrobiales; family Phyllobacteriaceae; genus Mesorhizobium; species Mesorhizobium sp. ES1-3. The sequence continues at coordinate 4,957 of NZ_JAIUGW010000009.1, read as the reverse complement.
AATTTTTGCACCAGGCCCGCAGCGTGTGCCACTCGCGCAAATCCCCGAGCGCGACGTCGAGACCGGCGTGAATGCTCCCATCGACAATCGTCTGTGGCGGTATCTTCACTTCGCCGGGCGTGATGATTTTCTCCATGACGTAGCGGCTGTTGAAGTGAATCAGCAGCATACCCGGCCGGCGCCGGATCGCTGCCTGCCAGGCGGCCTGACTGACCGCAGCGTCCGGCGAGCGTGAAATAGTTTCGAGATGGGTTTTCTCCTCTCGGTCCCAAACTTCAATGCGAAAATTGTCCTCGGCCGTATTCGCCATCACGATCGCGCCTTGTGCCAGCCGCGAGAGAACCCGTTGGAAATTGCCGCGCGCGAGAGCGCGAGCTCGCGCTCGAGTTCAGCGTTCCTGGCCAGCACATTCAGGAGCGCAACCACGGCGTCCCCGCCGGCTGCAGCGATGGCCTGCTGTGCCGCCATTTCCAATTCCGACATAGCTTCGCCATTCGGCGCGTTCTGGCGCTTTCCCATAGCCGTTCCTGCTCAGATCGCCTTCTGGAATAAGGAACATATTCCTGTCCGGTCAAGGTCGCCCCTGACTTTTTGTTCTTATTTTGTTCACTGTTAGCCAGATAGCCACAGGAGGCGAGTTATGAGGCTTCAGTTGGAGATCAACGGCGCTTCGCCGGAAGAGAAGGCCAAGCCCACAGAAAGCCGCCATCAAGGGGACGTCTCACCCGCTTGGAAATGGCCCGCATGGTCCGCTCCGTCCGTGGTCCCGGCATCAAAAACTTGGAACACTTCCCTAGCCAGGGATTCCCGCTTGTTCCCTGTCTTTTTTGGCTAGACGGCGATCGCTACACAGCCGATCAAATACCCGCTGGAGCTTCTCCAGATCAGCGGGCCAGTAGACATTACTGTTGCTCGACCAACGCATTGCCCCGCCCTCGGCGCGGCTTTGATAAGGCACCGTTTCTCGGAGCGGCAGGAACCCGCTCCAGAACTCTACACGGAGCGGGTTCCATCCCATTCCTGACCACAGCGCGGGCTCAGGCAGCCGCTGCCGCGGGCAATGGAATTGCTGAAAGAATATTGACTGCCGCGGCGCGAACGCAAGTAAGTCTTCCGGATGGTGCCACCGCCGAATGGAGCGCCGTCCAATTCTAGGACAGCGCCGTCAAAAACGTCGGTCAACTTGTGCGTCAGCCCGACGACGGAGATGACATCCGCCAAGTTGATGCGGTGTGTCTCATTCGGCGATAAGCTCGGACACCGCGTTAGGTTCCGACTTGTTCACGGTGGCCTCGTCAAGCTCCGCCTCGATGTTGTTACTTACCGGCAACCGGACGCCAGCACTCTCCAACGGCTCCCCATCGAAGCCCTGTAGCCAGGCGTCGGCCTGTTCCTGCCAATACTCAGGCACCGTGCGCTACTTGCCATCCTTGCGTGTCTGGACGCCATACATCCAGGCATAGGCGATGCGATCCTGATCCTTCTTGGCAACAGCCATCAATCTTATTCCTACCGGCCGAGCGGCTGCCGGGACAGCAAGACAAGCTCGGCTTCGTCGGTCACCCCAGCCATATAGTTCGCGATGACGCGCGATGCGAGCGCGTTTAGCGCTTCGGGCGACTGGCGGTTGACGGTGACCTGTTCGAATACCCGGCCCAGCAATGCCAGTTCCTCAGGTTCCAAAATTCCTGCTTCAGTTGCCTTTCGTCGAATCGGCATGATTCTCCTCGCGAAAATCCTGCAGCGAAGCGTGCCGCAAATCCTCCTCGCCACGCAAGTGCTTCACCCGCCCGATGATCCCGGGCCTCACCCATTGGGTCGCCGGTCGCTTCATGCCCTTTGGCGCCGGCCCGGCATGCTCTTGAACGCGCTTCCATAGCCGCTCGCGGATTGCCCGGCTGGAGTTGATAAAGGCCGACCCGACATATTGCCCCGTCTTGCGATCGGCCATCAAAGCGAACGCCGGCTTGCCGGGCTCCCGTTCGACGCCCAGCAGCTCGTATTCCTCGACCGTATAGCATTTCGCCTTCAGCCAGTTGGTCGACGGGCCGCTGCGATATTTGCTGTCCTTGCGCTTCGAGACCATGCCTTCCATGCCTGCTTGTTCGATCAGATGAAAGATGGCGCTCGCCTCGCCTGGCAGGGCCTCGCTGAACTGGATGCGCTGTCCCTCAGGGATCATCTCGGAAAGGATCCCGCGCCGGTCCTCCAGAGGCATGTCGCGCAGATCGTGGCCGTTGACGTGCAGGAGGTCGAAGGCGACGAAATAGAGGTCATGTTGCCGGCTGGTGATGGCTTTGCGCAGTGCGCCGAAGTCCGACAGCCCGGCCTCGTTCAGCACGATGATCTCGCCGTCTATGATGGCGCTCTCGACATCGAGGTCGCTGGCCGCTTTGGCGAGATCCCGGTATTTGGCCGTCCAGTCGAGCCCGCGACGCGTGAAGATCCGCACACCGCCGTCATCCTTGATGATCTGCGAGCGGTAGCCATCGAACTTCACCTCGTGAATCCAGCCTTCACCCTCTGGAGGCTTCTCAACCAGGGTCGGCATCAGAGGTTCGATGAACTTCAAATGCATGCACAGGGACTCGCAAACCGCGATTCAATCAGCTTTGGCTAAAATAGTTCCGAAACTGCAAACTGCACGCCTAATGCAACAAAGCTAGGCGCACCACGTTGCCCACCACACCATCGGATTGAGGCGACGATGACGAAGTATCAGGTCGAAGAGATTTACGGCACCACGGTCGTGTCATCTGGCACCGTCGTGGAGAGCGATCCCATGAAGGCCGCCGAAGCGACTGCCGGGCAACGAGTCTTGCCTAGGGCACTACAGGATCATTGGTTCCGGGTGGTCGATGAGGATCAAGCCGCCGTATACGAATACAGTTTGGCCGGACCTGACGAGCGTCCAGAAGAATGGACGAAACTCTCCGATCTCGGCTCGCCGATCCTGGGGCACACGCGGGAGTCCGATGCTGCCGATGAGCAAGAGAGTTTCTACAATTGCCCCATTTGCGGACAGCCAGTCGACATGCACGATCTCCGTCAGGTGATGTGGCACGAGCAGCCGAGGCATGAGCGGCTGAAGCCGGAAATCGTCAAACGCTCCTGAAAACCCAAAGAGCCCGCCGGCCGAAGCTGACGGGCCTGGTAATGCATTCGACGCAATCCGGCTAAGTGACCGGCCCCGACACGACTACCACTCAGGCGCGAAATGACCCGCACCTCTCGGGGAGGCGCGGGCCGACCAGAGATTGGGTCTTTGGTCAGCGACGGGCCTGTGCACCCTGCCGCCAAATGGCTCAATCTGCGGCGATCGACAAGGTTCCACCATACGAAAAAATGCCCGCCGCCGGAGAGGTCATGGCAGCGGGCCAGTTAACTGTCGTGGGAACACGCACCGTAATGGGAGAACAGTGCAACCGCCGAAGTTTTTCGACGCAACAATGTTCCACAGCGGATCAGATCCGGCCGTGCAGGAGGCGTGCTGCCGAGCGAGGCCAGCGACCATGCGTTTGGATTCAGTTCCTACCGGTGCGGACGATCCTCTGCGATAACGTTGTAGAGCACACAACACGCTACCAATGAGGCGACGCCGCCTACGAGATCACTCGCCGTCAAACCTGAAAAATAGACGAATTCAAACGCTGACATGGCCGCCCCTCTCCCTTGGAAATCGACCAAGATAGAACTGGTAGAAGGCTCTAATGTTCCGCTCCGGTTGGGCACTTCTGGACTCTTTCTCGCGATGCACGCATTCTGCCCCAGGGGAGCATGGGGGCGTGGACAAACATCGGCACGACAACCGGTCTGATCAGTGGCGAAGGCGAACTGGCGCCAGGCGCGCGCGCGCACGCAGATGGGCGAGCGTCCCGCTACGCCTGATCGTTGTCACGGTCATTGCGACCGGCGCATTGGCCGCGCAGACGCTCCTGCAGCACAACGTCAGCTTGCCGGAGCTCAACCTGTCGAACTTGCTTAAGCCGAAGCCGGAACCAATCACCGGCGTCGCCTCCGTCATCGATGGTGACACGATCGAGATCCATGGGCAGCGGATCCGGTTCAACGGCATCGACGCGCCGGAGAGCTGGCAGGATTGCGACGACGCCGAGGGATTTGAATATCCCTGTGGCCGGCGATCAGCCGAAGCGCTCGACTCTTTCCTGGCGGCCTCGAGGCCGGTGCAATGCAGCTTCGTCGATTGGGACCGCTATCACCGCTTCGTCGGGGACTGCCGGCGCGCTGATGGCGCCAGCGTCGCCGCCTGGATGGTCGAGAACGGCCAGGCTCTCGATTGGCCGCGCTATAGCCACGGCGCCTACGCACAGCAGCAGGCGACGCCCGAGGCGGCCAGAGTAGGTGTGTGGGTCGGAACGTTTCAGGCGCCTTGGGAGTGGCGCGCAGAGCTATGCCGACGGCACGGCGCCGTCGCGCCAGCCGCTCGGCATCATCAGCCGCAAGCTGGTCGCGCAGAGCGGATATTCGTGCGAGCCCCGCCGAACGTGCAGACAGATTGGCTCGTGCGAAGACGCCCAGTGGTATCTGCACAACTGCTCGTGGGGCCGGAAGTTGGATCGCGACGGCGACGGCGTGGCGTGCGAGACGTTGTGCTAGCAGCCACTGCCGCGGCGTCTTCGACCGTGAGCTGGTTACGCCGAACAAGCGCAATTCGAAATTTCCGGAGCTAATCATTGGCATAGAGTTCCACTACAACTAGCTGGCACAAGGGGACTGCATCCAGGACATCAAAGCCCGATGAGGACATTGGGAAGCTCACGAAACTCCTGAGCAGGCTGGAAGAGCGCCGTCAGATGATGGGCGCTGAAATGGGTGGTCCGGCTTCCAAGGAGCGCTACGACCAAATTGACGCCTACATAGTCGTCCGTGAACAATGAAGTGGGTCAGGCTGCGCTGGATCTGGGGCGGCTTTGGAGTGCTGTGATGAGAAGCCGCA